>DATMIP010000361.1:0-4040 GCA_035554515.1 Sphingomonas sp.
CATCCTACAAGCGCGGCAGCGTGACCCCGCGCTGGCCCATATATTTGCCTGCCCGGTCGGCATAGCTGGTCTCGCAGGGCTCATTGCCTTGCAGGAACAGGAACTGGCAGGCGCCCTCATTGGCATAGATTTTCGCGGGCAGCGGCGTCGTGTTGGAAAATTCGAGCGTGACATGGCCTTCCCATGCCGGCTCGAGCGGCGTCACGTTCACGATGATGCCGCAGCGAGCGTAGGTTGACTTGCCCAGGCAGATGACCAGCACGTCGCGCGGAACGCGGAAATATTCGACCGTGCGGGCAAGTGCGAAGCTGTTGGGCGGGATGATGCAGACGTTGGTCTTGCGATCGACAAAACTGTTCTGCGCGAAATCCTTGGGATCGACCAAAGCGTTGTCGACATTGGTGAAGATCTTGAATTCATCCGACACGCGCGCGTCATAGCCATAAGAGGAAAGACCATAGCTGATGCAGCCGTCACGGCGCTGCGCCTCGACGAATGGCTCGATCATGCGATGCGCCAGCGCCTGTTCGCGGATCCAGCGGTCGGAAAGAATGGACAAAATGCGCGCTCCGGGGATGACGTTTCCGCGCTGCGATAGCGCCACTCCACCCGATTTGACCAGCGGCGCGATCAGCGCATGATCGAAGCTTCCACCGGGATGCCCCGGGCCGCCATTGCGAGATCACGCAACGCGGCTGGGGCAAGTGCCAGACCAACCGGGAGCAGCGGCGCGAACAGAAATCCCCAATAACAATTATCCGGGCGGCCCAGGAAAAGGAACGCTGCCATCCATAGACCCAGGATAGCCGCCGCCCGGAGCATGTAGGCTCCGCGCGCGGAGCACCAGCCCAGCAGCGCAAGCGGCGCCACTACCGCCGGAACCCAGACCGGCAGCACCATCAGCACCGAAGATTGGCGCGAAAGAGCCAGGTCAAACCGCCAGCCCCCGAAATTGAGCCAGCCGGGCGAGCTGATGTCAGCCGGAAGCGCGATCGAGGATACCATGGCCATATGCACCGCGAGCAGGACGATGGCAGCGGTCGCTGCGGCAATCCATTCGCGCGCCTCCCGCCTCGCGCCGCCTGCCCAGGCGGTGCCGGCCATGACCAGCAGGAAAGGAAAGGCGAGCTCGCGTACCAGCGCGGCGGTCAATCCAAGCGCCAGGCTTAATCGCCAGCGGCGCTCGGTGCGGCAGGCGAGCGCCAGGGTAACGAGCAGGCCAGCCCAGATTTCGTGCCAAACCGACATGCCGGGCTGGAGGAGGGGCCCGGCGGATGTGGCGCTGAGCAGGATCGCGCATTCGCGCAATGGTGACTTGAGCCCCGGTGCGAGCCGTATGGCCGTTCCGACCGCCGCCGCGACCGCGAGCAGGCGGAGCAGCAGATCGGCACCCGCCTGGCCGAACATGGCGGTAAATTCGGCCAGCACCGGCGGGCGCACCGCGGTGAAGGGCCTTAACGGATATCCGCTCGCGCGATGTTCGGCGGCTGCCGCTTCATAATAATTCTCTCCAGTTCCGACGCGGGCAGCGATCTGGCGATAGAGCACGGCATCGCCGGCGCCAGCGCCGCCGCCAGTCTCAGCGGAGGGCGGCAGCGCCAGCCCCACCCCGATCAGCATCAACAGCGCGAGTATCGCACCAAGTGCGACACCCGGCGACAATCTGGCGAGGCGCGTCGTGGCGAAGGGTATTTTGATCGTCGCGGGCATCGTGTCGGCCATGCCCGGCGAGCGGTTAAGAAGCGGTGTCGGGCGGGCAGGCCTGGGGGTGGACAGAGGCACGTTGCGCGCGCCATCTATGCGCCGTCACATGGCCAACGAGCGGCCGAGGATGAGGAAAACATATGAAGCCAGCGGTTGCGGCGGGCTTGTTAGTAGCCCTGACAGCGCCCGCATCGGCCGATTGGCCGTCGTCCTGGCACGAGCCGACCGCGCCTTTCCATGTCGTGGGAAATATCTATTATGTCGGCAGCAAAGGGCTGGCCTCATATCTGATCACGTCACCTGAAGGAGCCATCCTGCTCGATGGTACGCTTGCTGAAAATGTGCCGGCGATCGAGCGGAATATAGCGAGCCTGGGCTTCACCATCCGCGATGTGAAGATCCTGCTCAACACCCATGCGCATTTCGATCATGCCGCTGGGCTGGCGCGCCTCAAGGCGGACAGCGAAGCGCGCTTGTTCGCGAGCGCGGGCGACAAACCCATCCTGGAGAGTGGGCATCTCAAGGTCGAAAACAGCAACGATTTGCCGGATTTTGCGCCGGTCAGGGTCGATCGAACATTGCGGGACAACGAGGTCGTGCGCCTCGGGCCCATCGTCATGCGGGCCATATTGACGCCAGGCCATACCCCGGGCTGCACCAGCTGGACCACGATCGTCCGGGATCACGGACGTTCCTTGCGCGTCGTCTTTCCGTGCAGCATCACCACTGCGGGCAACCGGCTTATCGGCAATATGGGCTATCGGGGGATCGTGGCGGATTACCGCCGCAGCTTCGCAAGGCTGGGGGCGCTCCACGCCGACGTCGTGCTGACGGCACATCCGGAGATTGCGGATGTGCAAGGCCGCGCCGCGCGCCGCCGGGACGACGGGCCTGACGCTTATATCGCGCCGAAATCGCTGCACGAAATCGTCGCGGCCGCCCAGCGTGACTTCGAACGCGATCTTTTGAAGGAAAAAGCGGCAGCACGTTGAGCTGATGGGCAAGCACGCGGCGGCTTTGCCGCGTGTCAGGCTCAGGCCGGCTTCTGTTCTGCTGTCAGTGCGTCCAGAATGTGGTGCGGCAGGATCGGCACTTCGCGCACGCGGACCCCGACCGCATCGTAAACCGCGTTGGCGATTGCAGCCGCAACCCCGGTACCGCCAAGCTCGCCGATACCCCGCGCGCCGATGGGGCTGGCATGTTCATCCACTTCGTCGATGAATCCCACGTCAATGGCATCGAGTGGAATGTCCGCATTCACCGGTATCGCGACATTGGACAGATTCTTGGCAAGGAAGCGCGCATGCTGCGGCTCGACCAAAGACGCTTCCATCGTCGCCTTGCCCCATTCCCAGATGATCGAACCGATCATCTGGCTGCGCGCGGTGAGCGGATTGATGATTCGCCCCGCCGAGTAGCGGGCGACCACGCGCCGCAAGCGGATCAGCCCCAGGTCGCGATCGACGCCGACCTCGACGAAATTCGCGCCCCAGGTCTGCATGGCGTAATCGGTGCCCGACCCGTTGAGGCTGGCAGGCGCATCCCCGGCCAGGGCAAACCTGCCTTCGCCGGTGATTTCGGGGACATTCGCCTTGCGCATCAGACCGGCGAGGTCGAGCGGCCCTTCGGCCGCTGCTCCATAGGCAGCCAGCTTCCTGCGCGCATC
This sequence comes from Sphingomonas sp., assembly GCA_035554515.1. GTDB lineage: Bacteria > Pseudomonadota > Alphaproteobacteria > Sphingomonadales > Sphingomonadaceae > Sphingomonas_I. The sequence goes on from DATMIP010000361.1 coordinate 3,371, forward strand.
GATGGCCGCCAGGCGCACGGCGCTCCCCATCCCTAACGTGTGCGAGCTGCCGTAGACCGGGCCGGCCGGCGGTAAAAGCGTGTCGCCCCAATCGAAGCGGACATTGCCGGGGGTCGTCCCGAGCGCTTCGGCGGCCGCTAGGACAACGACCGTCTGATTGCCCGTGCCGATGTCGTTCGAACTACCTTCGACGATCACGCTTCCTTCGCTTTTTATGCGAACACGAGCCTCGCTGGGAAAACGCGCGCAGAAGGTGCTCGCCATCGTCATACCGCGGCCGATCGACCAGACGCCGTCCTGTTTCGGCAGTTCGTGCCGCTTGCGCCAGCCGAACCGTTCGGCTGCCTCGGCATAAGCCTCGCGGAGCCTGTTGGACGACCAGGGCTTGCCGTCGAACGGCTCGGCCTCGGCGAAATTGGCGAGGCGCAGATCGAGCGGATCCATTTCCAATTGCCGCGCAAGCTCATCCATCGCGCTTTCCAGGGCCCAGCTGCCCGGCCCTTCGACGGGCGACCGCATCGGGGTCGACAAGACAAGATTCACGCGCTCGATCTGATGGCTGATGTCGATTGCGGGGGAGGCATAATAGGTCCGCGTCGCGGTCCCTGGACCTTCGAACTGCATGTCCGCGATCGAGGTCGTGTTGATCGCGATGTGGCGCATCGCGGTG
>DATMIP010000362.1:0-4341 GCA_035554515.1 Sphingomonas sp.
GTCCATGGCTGCCATCATGGATGTTGGTGGTGTAGCCGTCATGGTCGGTCTTGGACACGAACAGCCTACCCGCCAGGACGTCGCCGGCAAGCGCTCCGCTCGCATAAGCGTGCAGCTGCGTATAATCATATTTGCCGTAGCTGACGTCGCCGCCGAACTCGGGCGTGAAGGTGGGGGCCTTGGTCGCGATCACGACCGCACCGGCGGACGTATTCTTGCCGAACAAGGTACCCTGTGGCCCGCGCAGGACCTCCATATGGTCGAGATCGGCAAGATCGAAGACCGTCTGACCCGGCCGGGCGAGATAGACGCCGTCGAGATAGACGCCGACCGCCGGCTCCAGGCCGTCATTATAAACCGCGACATTGTTGCCTAGGCCGCGGATGTTGATGCTGGTGTTGCGCGGGTTGGTGACGGTCACGACCAGGCTGGGCGTCAGCTGCTGCAGGTCGCGCAGGTTGAACGTGCGGGTTGCTTCCAATTGCTTGCCGGCGAACGCGTTGATCGCGATCGGTACGTCCTGGCTCTTCTCCTCGCGGCGGCGCGCGGTGACCACGACATCGCCTCCGGACCCGCCATCCGCATCGCCCGCAAGCGCCGGAGCTGCGTCGGCCGCCGTCGCGACGACCGTTTCGGCATCGACCGGCTCGAGCACGGTGATCGCTGCTGCCGTGGCGAGCAGAAAGGCGAGGATGCGGCGCGACCGCGACGAAGCGCGATTGTTGATGACGGAATGCATGATAATCCCCTGAGCCGATTGGGCGGTTTGAACGGGGCGATGCTCTATGCGCCGCACCACGACGAAGGGGAGGAAGGATTCCTATTAACCCAGTAGAGAAATAGTTTATTGTTGCTGGCCCATCGCTCGCCAATAGGCGCCCTGGGCATCAAGGGAGGACAGAAGTCTTGCGGACTATATTTCGAACGAGCCGGCTTCTGACCGCGCTCTGCCTGTCCACAATCGCGTTCGCTCTTCCGGCGATTGCGCGACCGTCTGCGCCCGCGGTGGAGACCCGGACCGGCGCGCGGCCCAACTTCCTCGTGATCGTGGCCGATGATCTTGGGTGGTCGGATCTCGGCGCGTTCGGTGGCGAGATCAACACACCCAATCTCGACGCGCTGGCTTTTGCCGGCGTGCGGTTCACCGGCTTCCACACCGCGCCGACCTGTTCGCCCACCCGCTCGATGCTGATGAGTGGGGTCGACAATCACGAGGCCGGCCTCGGATCGATGGCGGAGGCGCTGGTCGATGCCCAACGGGGCCATGACGGCTACGAAGGACATCTCAACGGCCGTGTCGCCTCGATCGCCGAACTGCTGCATGAGGGGGGCTACCGCACCCTGATGGCGGGCAAATGGCATCTCGGCCTGACGCGGGGCACCAGCCCCAAGGCGCGCGGCTTCGAGCGGTCCTATGCCTTGCTGCAGGGGCTCAGCAATCACTTCGGCGAAGACCAGTCGAGCGCCTGGGTAAAGGTCGAGAAATCGACCTTCCGCGAGGATAATCGCGAAGTCCGTTATCCGCGCGGCAAGTTCACGGCCGACCAGTTCGCCGACAAGCTGATCGCCTTCCTCGAGGAAGGCGCGCGCACAGGGGACAACAGGCCGTTCTTCGCCTATCTCACCTTCACCGAACCGCATTGGCCGATCCAGGCGCCGCGCGAGGACATCGCCAAATATAAAGGTCGCTACGACGCCGGCTACGATGCGTTGCGCGAGCAGCGCCTGGCCCGCCAGAAAGCGCTGGGGCTGGTCGCCGCCGATGTTAAGCCCCACGCAATCGAACTCGCCAAGCCGTGGACGGAGCTGACGGCGGAGGAACAGGCACTCCAGGCACGGACGATGGAAGTCTATGCGGCGATGGTGGACCGCATGGATCAGAATGTCGGCCGCGTCATCGCCGAGCTGAAGAAGATCGGCCGCTATGACGATACGGTGATCATCTTTCTCGCAGATAACGGCCCCGAAGGCAGCGTGATCACCGGACCGAAGCGCAATCTCGCCGATCCCGCGCTCGGCATCGACAACAGCCTTGCCAATATCGGCAATGCCAATTCCTATGTCGGCTACGGACCGGGATGGGCGCAGGCCAATTCGTCACCCTCGTGGCTGGTCAAGGGCTATACGACCGAAGGCGGCATCCGCACCGCCTCCTTTGCTGCAGGGGCGGGCGTCGCTGGCGGGAGAATTGCCACCGCGACGCTCAACGTGACCGATATCGCACCGACATTGCTGCAGCTGGCGGGGCTGCAGCAGCCGGCCCGCTATCGCGGACACGCGATCCTGCCGATCGAGGGGCACAGCCTGGTGCCGCTCCTCACCGCGTCCGCAACCGCCGTACGGCCAGCCAGCGAGCCGATCGGCTATGAGCTCTTCTACCGCCGTGCGCTGCGCAAGGGAGACTGGAAGGCGGTCTATCTGCCGAAAAACTCCACGACCTACAGCAAGGCCTCGATCGGCGACGGGACTTGGAAGCTCTTCAATCTCGCCAGGGACCCGGGAGAAACCACGGATCTCGCCACGAGCGAACCCGCGCGCCTGCAGGAACTGGTCGCGGACTGGGATGCCTATGCGAAAGCCAAGGGAGTCATCGTGCCGGCCAGGGACGAGCCCTTGCCGGCAAAGGCCGATGGGAAATGACGCGGTCTGTCCGCGGCCTTGCCGGGCTTGCCTTCATCGGCGCCGGCGCGATGTTTCTGCTCGGCGGCAAACCTGCCGCGAAGGCCGCGGATCACGCCTCGTCTCGCTGCTCGGCGGCCGACCGGCGCTTGCTGATCCCGGCCGGAAATGTTCTGTTGGGTGAAGATGGAGCGAGCCGGCCGGGCCGCACGCGGCATGTCGAAGCCTTCCTGCTCGACGCCCATGAGGTCACCAATCGTCAGTTTGCCGCTTTCGTCACCGCCACCGGCTACAAGACCCAGGCCGAGCGGGAAGGCGGATCGGCGGTGTTCGTAAAACCCGACACCGCCGTCTCGCTCGACGATGCCGGCCGCTGGTGGCGGTTCGTGAAGGACGCCGACTGGCGGCACCCGATCGGGCCGGCCAGTTCGCTCGAGGGCGCCGGCGATTTTCCAGTGGTCCATGTCGATTGGGAGGATGCGCAAGCCTATGCCCATTGGGCAGGGGGCAGGCTCCCGACCGCGGCGGAATGGGAGCGTGCAGCGCGGGGAAACCAGGCCGATGCCCGCGATCCGAAAAGCTGGGCCTATGACGCGCAGGGCCATCCGACCGCCAATAGCTGGCAAGGCCTCTTCCCGGTCCGCGATACGGCGCAAGACGGCTATGCCGGCATCGCGCCGGTCGGATGCTTCCAGGCCAACGCCTTTGGTCTCCACGATATGATCGGCAATGTCTGGGAATGGACCGCCCCAGGCCCGGAGGATGCTGATCGGAGGACCGCCTTGATCAAGGGCGGGTCCTATCTTTGTGCGATGAACTATTGCGCGAACTTCCGACCCGCGGCTTTCCAGGCGCAGGAGCGCGATCTGGGCACCTCTCATATCGGCTTTCGTGTTGCCTATCGCGCCAGCTCCTGACGGACGGCACGGAGCGCCCGGTCCACATCCTCTTCGTCATTGAAGATGTGCGGCGACAAGCGGATGCCGTTGAACCAGCGCTTCTCCACCATCTTGACGATCACCTGGTGATTCGTGCGCAAGGCCGCGCGCAACGCAAAGCTGTCGACAGCGGCGGGGAGAAAGGCGGCGACCAGCGCCGTGGCGCCCGGGCCGGGCGGCACGCTGGCGAGCCGCAACCCGGGAATGCGCGCCAGCCCCTCATATGCTCGGTTTCTTAGTGCGAGCGTGCGGGTATGGACCGATGCCATCCCGCGCTCGCGCGCCGCCTGCCATCTCTCTTTTCCTGCGATCTGACCGTCCGTTCACCGAAACACCTTCCGGTGTGGCCTGGTATATCCGGATTTGGCTCCGCCAACCTGGACCGGGCGTGAATTGCGATTTGGCAACATTCAGCTGCCAGGTTCCCAGGACGGGATCGTCGGAAGATGTCGCATGCGCCGCGGACAACGCCAGTCCGGCAATGCATCCGAAAATAAGCGCCAGAAGGCGTAGGCTCACAGTGGGTCTCCTGCGCGAGCCAGGAACTCGATCGCGCGACGACGATAACGGCAGTCGGCCGGCGCGACCATCCCCGGGGACAGAAGCGCAGCAAGATAAAGGGACACTATACTTAATTATCTTGCGCCGCTGGTCTGCTGCCCGCCACATCGACCCGGCCCGGCTTGCATCGTCATCCCGGTTCTACGCGACGTCCGCCCGCGCTCTCCGTTTGCCTGAACGAGATTTTTGATCAATGGCTTAGCGAGAACCCACCCGCGGAGCG
>DATMIP010000363.1:0-2184 GCA_035554515.1 Sphingomonas sp.
GTCGTGGACTCAATTGGGTGTCTCGGCATCGCCATTTGCCGACAGCCGACACACAGCTTTCTTGGAAGCGCTACGTTCCGGCGGATCTTGGCAATTGGATGAGACGGCTGATTTTGCCGAGGATGTCCGGTCCTTTGTCGCATCGCTCGACATGGTGGCGATATCCGGATGGGACGTTCGAGAAGAACCAATCATCCTATTGGCCGCTGTCGATCTCGTTCGCGAGGCCGCGAAGCTGACGTCCATATATCCCGACGGCTTTATCCTCACCGACCCCTCCTTCACCGCAAGCCTGATCGTGGATTGGGATAAGGATCACCAGCAGGCGTTCGTCAGATTATCGAAGCTAGGTAGCAATGCTCAGAATTGAAAACCTCCACGCCGAAGTCGACGGCAAGCCGATCCTCAAGGGCCTTTCGCTCGCGCTCAATGCGGGTGAGATCCATGCGATCATGGGGCCTAACGGCGCGGGCAAGTCGACGCTTGGTTATGTCCTGTCGGGCCGTCCCGGTTACGAGGTAACCGAGGGCTCGGCCACGTTCGAGGGCGCCGAGCTGCTCGCCATGGCGCCGCACGAGCGCGCTGCCGCCGGGTTGTTCCTGGGCTTCCAATATCCGGTCGAGATTCCGGGCGTGTCTAACCTGCAATTCCTGCGCGAGGCGCTCAACGCACAGCGGCGGGCGCGGGGCGAGGAGCCCTTGTCGGGCGGCGACTTCATCAAGCTGGCGCGCACGCAAGCCAATGCGCTCGGGCTTGATCCGGAGATGCTCAAGCGCCCGGTCAATGTCGGCTTCTCCGGTGGGGAGAAGAAGCGCGCCGAGATGGTGCAGATGGGGATCATCGACCCGAAGCTCGCCATCCTCGACGAGACCGACAGCGGGCTGGATATCGATGCGCTGCGCAGCGTCGGCGCGGGCATCAACACGATCATGCGCAAGCCCGATCGCGCGGTGCTGCTGATCACGCATTATCAGCGGCTGCTCGATTATGTGAAGCCGGACTTCGTCCATGTGCTGGCCGGCGGGCGCATTGTCCGCTCGGGCGGGCCCGAGCTCGCGCATCAACTCGAGGCCGAAGGCTATACGGAGATTGCGGCGTGATGCTGGCGGCGGCCTTGCTCGCCTTGGCGGCGCCCTCCGCTGCGGCGCCGGATGCGAAGCCCGATGAGATCGTCATCATGGCGCGCAAGCTGCGCAACATCACACTGACGCTCGGCCGTACTGAGGACGGCCGCTCGACTTGCGGAATCGATCGTTCGAGTGGGGACAGCCAGCTCGATGCGGCGATGTGCCGCCGCGCGGCGCGCTGCCTACCGCGCAAGCCGCTCGCGCCTGCCAAGCTCGACGCCTGTCTCGATCGTCAACGCGCTGCGATCGTCGCAATGGCGCGCAAGGGAATCCCGTCGTGACGGCGCTCCCCACCAAGCGCGACGAGGCCTGGCGCTATAGCGACCTGGCCGCGCTTGGCCCCGCGTGGCCGGTGCCGGTGCCGGACAAGATCATTGTCGCCGCGGGTGAGAGCCAGCGGGTGAGCCTGGTGCAGGATGCGCCCGCCGATCAGGCTATTGTGCGCGACTATACGATCGAGGTCGGCGTCGGCGCATCGTTCGCGATGCAGCTGGTCAATACGGGCGGCAAGCTCGGCCGCGTCGCGCTCGACGTGACGCTCTATGAGGGATCTTCGTTCAACCTCGATGCCGCGCTGATTGCGGGCGAAGGCCAGACGGTCGAACTCGTCACCACAGTCCGCCATTTCGAGGCGAATGCCACCAGCCGCCAGACGGTACGCGGCATCGCCGGCAGCAAGGGGACCATCTCCTATCTCGGCAAGGTCGCCGTTTCACGCGACGCGCAGAAGACCGATTCGGTTCAGTCGGTGAAGGGCATGCTGCTCGATCGCAGCGGAACCGTGAACGCCAAGCCCGAACTCGAAATCTTCGCCGACGACGTGAAGTGTGCGCATGGCGCAACCGTCGGCGAATTGGACGCGCATGCGCTGTTCTACCTCGCCAGCCGCGGCCTGCCGCCGGCCGAGGCGAAGAGCCTGCTGCTGCGCGCGTTCGTGAGCGGATTGTTCGACGGCTCGTCCGACGAGGCGAAATTCACGGCAGCGATCGATGCGGCGCTGGAGAGATTGCTGTGAGCGAGGGCGCGACCATCAAGTCCCTCCCCTTCACGGGAGGAA
>DATMIP010000364.1:0-3824 GCA_035554515.1 Sphingomonas sp.
TCCCAAGGGCAACGCGATCATCGACAAGATCGGTCTCGGCTTGCTCATCGTCTGGGTCGGCGCGCTGCAGATCATGCTGGACGAGGGGCGCAACAAGGATTGGTTCGCCTCGCCGGAGATCCAGCACCTCGGCATCGTCGCCGCGATCGGCTTCGTCGCCTTCGTTATCTGGGAACTGACCGAGAAGAACCCGATCGTCGACCTCAAGATCTTCCGCCACCGCGGCTTCGTCGGGGCAGCGTCGACCTACGCGATCGGCTTCGGAGCCTTCTTCGCCAGCATCGTGATCCTGCCGCTCTGGCTGCAGTCCAACATGGGCTACACCGCGACATGGGCCGGCTACGCGACCGGCATCATGGGCATCCTCGCGGTCCTGTCCGCGCCCTTGGTCGGCAAGGCGGTCGAAAAGTTCGATCCGCGGCTCGTCGTCTGCCTCGGCATCCTCGGGCTCGCCGGGATCATGGTCTGGCGTATGTGCGAGTTCAATTCCGACGTCACCTTCGCGCAAATGGCCTGGCCGACGCTGCTGACCGGCGTGTGCATGGTCATGTTCTTCGTGCCCGTCACCGGCCTTGCCATGGCGAGCGTGAACCATGACGAACAGGCCAACGCCGCCGGCCTTTCCAACTTCATGCGTACCCTCGCGGGCGCCTTCGCAACCTCGCTGATCCAGAGCGGCTGGCAGAACGCCACCCGCTTCAATCAGACCGAGCTCGCCGGCGCGATGGTCAACGGCAAGCAAGTGCTCGACGCAGCCGATGCGGCAGCCCTGCCGGCCGACACGTCGACCCACCTGCTGTCGATGGTGGTCGAGGGCCAGAGCGTCATGCTCGCCACGCTCAACATGTTCGGCGTGATCGCGATCGCCCTGGGAGTCGCCGCGACCGTGATCTGGCTCGTACCCAAGCCCAAGGGACCGATCGATACCAGCGGTGCGCACTGATTTCAGTCAAAATAAATGATGCTGGTCCTGCTGCTTCTGCTTGATGGCACTGCAGGCAACGTACTGGCCGGGTTCGTAATGGCGAGTTTGGGGTCCGTTGGACACGCTGCCATCGCCCACTGACGGTGCCATTGGGCGGGCATTGTCTATGGGGAGCGATTACGCGCTCATGGACGCGCGACTATAGCGCGTTACAGCGGCAGCCAGCGATGATCGTCCGGTGAAGGAGCACTAAATGTCCAGTAAGACCCCGGCCAAGCTGGAGGTGAGGGTCGCGGTTCCTGCGGATGTGCCCGCGATCCTCGCGCTCATCGCGCGTGCCTATCCCGGGCTCGGCAATTACAGTCCCGGCCAGATCAGCGGCCAGATCAACAACTTTCCCGAAGGTCAGTTCGTCGCGGTCCTGCAGGGCGTCGTCGTCGGCTATTGCGCGTCGTCGCGCATCGATGAGGAGATCGCGCTCGCCGCGCATGATTGGGCGACGATCACCGGTAACGGTTTCGGAAGCCGCCACGACGCGACGGGCGAGTGGCTCTACGGAACCGAGATGGCGGTCGATGATCGCCAGCGCGGGCTCCGCATCGGCAAGCGACTTTATGAAGCGCGCCGGGCCTTGGTCGAACGCCTTGAATTGCGCGGGATCGTGTTCGGCGGCCGTATGCCGAACTATGCGCGCCTCAAATCGAAGGTCGACGGCCCCGAGGATTATCTCGCCCAGGTCAGCCAGGGCAAGGTGCGCGATCCCGTCATCGGTTTTCAGCTGGCGAACGGTTTCACGCCCATCGGGGTGCTTCCCAATTATCTGCCGTCCGACAAGGCATCGGGCGGATTTGCCGCGCATATGATCTGGCGCAATCCCTACGTCGATCCGAACGAGCCCGCCGCGTTTCGCGTGCCCCGCGACGTCGAAAGCGTCCGCCTTGCGACGATCCAGCTGCAGGCGCGTGCGGTGGAGAGTTTCGACGAATTCGTGAAGAATATCGAATATTTCGTCGACGTTGCGGCGGATTATCGCTCCGATTTCGTGGTTTTCCCCGAATTGTTCACGATGTCGCTCCTCTCGTTCGAGAAGAAGCATCTCTCGCCGATCGAGGCGATCGACCGGATGACCGAACATCGCGCGCCGATCGTGGCCGAGCTTTCGCGAATGGCGCTGCGCTACAATATCAACATCGTCGGCGGATCGCATCCCACCCGCATCGACGACGGCACCGTCCAGAACGTCGCTTATGTGTGCCTGCGCGATGGCTCGGTCCACTCGCAGGAAAAGATCCACCCGACGCCCAACGAGGCCTTCTGGTGGAAGATCAAGGGCGGCAGCTCGGTCGATGTGATCCAGACCGACGTCGGCCCGATCGGCGTGCTGATCTGCTACGATAGCGAATTCCCCGAACTGGCACGGCGCCTCGTCGATGAAGGCGCGCGGATCATCTTCGTCCCCTTCTGTACCGACAACCGGCAGGGTTACATGCGCGTGCGCTATTGCGCCCAGGCGCGCGCCATCGAGAATCAATGCTTCGTCGTGCTCTCGGGGAATGTCGGAAACCTTCCCGGCGTCGACAATATGGATGTGCAATATGCACAATCCTGCATCCTCACCCCGTGTGACTTTCCGTTCGCGCGGGACGGGATAGCGGCCGAGGCGAGTGAGAATATCGAAACGATAACGATCGCCGACGTGAACCTGGCCGACCTCACCTGGGCCCGTGCGGAAGGCACCGTCCGAAATCTCGCGGATCGCCGTTTCGATCTCTATCGCATCGAATGGAACAGGGGATTGCGCGCCGATCCCGGTCCCGAAAAGCAGCCCAGAGGCAGCAAAGCGCCCGGCGGAGGGTAATCCCGCCGCGCCCGATTATGACATGCTTTTGCCCGCGGTCGTGCGACGCCGCCGCTCCTACGACCGCGTCGCAGGCTGTTGCCGGGGTCCTTTTTCCTTCAGGAGAGGGTAGATCAGCTGGGCTTCAAGCGCGATGCGATCGCGCATGGTCTGCCGGGCGGCCGCGGACGCGATACAATAGCCGGGCCAATCCGCTGTGATTTCCCTGGTCGTCCAATGGCGGATATGGTCGCCTGAACGCACCAGCATGAGCAGGCCGTCGGACTTCAGCTTTTCGATCGCGATACGTTGGTCGGGAGTACAGCCGCGCATCACCTTCGGATAAATGACCGCGTTGAGATAAGCGGATCGAGCGCGGCTGGCCCGTGTCAGTTCGAGGCGAACGGCGCTCACCTTCACGATATCCGCATGCCGGTCTTGGCACGCCGCCTCCAGGGCGGTGAGGAGATCGCCGATCTTCTCGTGATGTCGTCGAAGCTCCGCCAGCATTCGAATCAACCTCTACCGCCTTACGCCCCGGGCGGCGTTATCATGCACTTTTAAACCCGATAACCTAAAGCGCGCGCAACCTTTGCTTTCTGGGTTCAAATTTCCCCCATTCCCCGCCCAAGGGTGCGCCGCTCACCATTGTGTCGGAGCGCTTGTTTGCGTGATCGCCCGCCTTACATTCGCGCTGCCCTTCCGCTAGCAGCCCGCACATGGCCCGTCCGCGTCCTCCCGAGTTCGACAAGAAGAAAGTCGTCGCCGAAAACCGGCGCGCGCGCTTCGAATATTTCCTTGAGGATTTCTTTGAAGCCGGCATCGCGCTGACCGGCACCGAGGTGAAGTCGCTGCGCTTCGGCGAGGGTTCGATCGCGGAGGCCTATGCCGAGGTGAAGAATGGCCAGGTCAGCCTGATCAACGCCAATATTCCCGAATTCAGCCACGGCAATCGCTATAATCATGAGCCCAAACGTCCGCGCAAACTACTCCTGCACGAACGCGAGATCGAGAAGATGCACAAGGGCCTCAGCCGCGAAGGCATGACCCTCGTTCCCATGT
>DATMIP010000365.1:0-4164 GCA_035554515.1 Sphingomonas sp.
CCTTACCGCGTGCCGATCGCGCGGCTGGCGGCGGCGCAGGCGGCGTTGAAACGCGGCCTCTGATCGTCAGCCATATGTAGCGCGGTGCTCGTCGAGCTTGCCATCGGCGAGCAGGGCCGCCTGATCGCGCCAGCGTTCCTGTTCGATATAGCCTTCATCCGCGCCCAGCTTCCGCTCGAGCGCGGCTTCCTCGGCGGGCGTCAGCGCGGCGATATCGGAATAAAGATAAATGCCTTCGTCGTTCAGCCGGCGCTGGCCGGCAGCGCCTATTCCACGAATGCGCGCGAGATCGTCGCGGGTCAGATCGAGTGCCTCGGTGGCGGCGGATGGCGTTACCGCGGCAGGCGCAATGATGGCGGGCTCCGCCCTTGCCGCCTCAAGCTCGGCGATACGCGCATTGGCGACCTCAAGCTCGCGCTGTTCGTCGATGCGTGCGTCGCGTTCGGCAACATAAGCCCGCTTCCATTTCCTGCCGCCCGAGCGAGAGATCAGGCCGAGCAGCCAGCCGAGGACGAGGACCAGAAACAGGATCGCCCACTGGTTGGTGGTGAATTCGGGCATTTGCGCTCTCCGTTGCCTGTTTGAAGGAGGATTGCGCGACCCAGGGCTCCCGGTCAACCGCCCAGGCCAAGGCTGTCTGGTTATAATACCGGGACTTGCCTGCCCGACCCGGCAATGCCGGCGATGGTTCGATCAGGTCTTGAACATATTGTCGCTGATCGAGCAGGCTGCCGGCCCCAGGATCACGACGAACAGCACGGGGAGAATGAACAGGATCAGCGGAACAGTCATGATGGCAGGCAGGCGCGCGGCCTTTTCCTCGGCCTTCATCATGCGATCGTGCCGGAATTCGGCCGAAAGGACGCGTAGCGCGGATGCCAGCGGCGTGCCGTATTTCTCGGTCTGAATCATGGTGGTGACCACGCCGCGGATCGAATCGAGTTTCACACGTTGCGCCAGGTTCTCAAAGGCCATGCGGCGATCGGTAAGGAAACCGAGTTCGATCGCGGTCAGCGCCATCTCATCACCCATTTCGGGATAGGCCTTGCCCAATTCCTTGGCGACCCGGTGGAAAGCCGCATCGACCGTAAGGCCGGCTTCGGCGCAGATGACGAGCAGGTCCAGCGCGTCCGGCAGACCCTTGCGGATCGCCTTCGTGCGCTTGGTGATCTTGTTCTTCACGACGAGATCAGGCGCCTTGTAGCTCAGCAGCAAGGATCCGGCGACGAGCAGATAATGTTTGAAGCCGCTCCACGCCGGGAACCATCCCAACACGTAGACGCCGAATATGAAGGTGCCGCCGATCACGATCGGTAACACCATACGCGCGAAGATGACCGTGACCGCGGCGTCCTTCGAGCGGATTCCTGCCTGCATCAGCTTGACTTGCGCGTCCTTGAGCTGCGAATCCTGGAGCACCTTGAGCGTGCCGAGCAACGACCGCATCCGATCGGTGTTTCTGCTCGATCCGGTAAGCTTCGCGCGTTTGCGGGTTGAGGCGGTAATGCCCGCCTTCAGCTGCTCGCGCCGCGCGTTGAGTGCCTTCACGCGCCGCGCCATCGGATCGTGAACGGTCGTGCCCGCATAGATTGCGACCATCAACGCCATCACGGCGAGCGCCGCCATGAAGGTCGCAATCGTTATCATGTCGATGCCGAAGGGTGCGTGGGGGATCATCGCATCAGACCTCGAAATTGATCATCTTGGCCATGATGAACGCACCGATGGCCATCCAAACGCCGCCGCACGCCGCGGTGATCATCAATCTCTGGTCGGTAAAGAAGGTGCCCATGTAGGTTGGATTGATCCAATAGATCAGGCCGAAGACGATGAACGGCAAGGATCCGATGATATAAGCCGACGCCTTCGATTCCGAGGACATGGCATTGATCTTGAGCTTCATCTGCATGCGTTTGCGCAGCACGTCGGAAAGGTTTCCGAGCGTCTCCGCAAGGTTGCCGCCGGTCTCGCGCTGGATTGCCAGCGTGATCACGAAGAACTGAAATTCGGGTGTATTGAGCTTGTCGGCGCTTTCCTGGAGTGCCTGTTCCATCGTGCGGCCGATGCGCATGCGATCGGTCACACCCCGGAATTCGCCGCCGACCGGATCGGGGACCTCGCTTGCGACCACCGACATCGTTTCCGAGATCGGCAGGCCTGAGCGCAGCCCGCGGACGAGCAATTCGATAGCGTCGGGAAAACGCGCGAGGAACTTCTTGATCCGGCGCTTGACCATCTTCCCGACGATCATGTGGGGAAGGCCTACGCCGATCAGAATCGCGCCGAACAGCGCGAGCAGAAAGGGCAAGCCCTTGATCAGCAGCAGCACGAACATGATAAAAGACAGAGCGGCGCAGAACAGCGCATATTTGCCGAGTGTCCAGTCTCTGCCTGTAGCCTCGAGCCGCTTGCGCAGCAGCTCGGGATTGGGAACGAAGCGATGCAGCGCGTCGTCGAGCCTGTTCGTACGCAGCGCGTCGATGCGGCGAAGCTGGGTCTCGGCAAGCCCATTTTCGCTATGGCGCGCTTTGAGCCCCTGCAGACGACGCTTGTTTGAGCGCCCACCCGGCGAGCCAAAACGCAGGCCGAGCGCGAGCAGGCCCGCGCCGCCAACTAGGAGGAGAATGACCGGCAGCATCAGGCGGCTCAGGCCTTCGCCTTCTTGCCGGGCAGCATGGAGCGTAGTTCGCCGAAGCGACCGAGCAACGATTTACCTTTCCGGCCAAGCTCACCCTCGCCGGTCAACAGATCAGCAAGTTGGGCAAGCGCCTGACCAAGCTTCGACGACTTGGCGGATTCCGCCAGCGGCTTGCCGAGCTTTGCTGCCTGCGCGGCCAGCTTCGCATCATAGGGTATGATGATATCGATCTTATGTTCGACCGACGCCTCGAAATCCTTGCGCGACACCTCTTCGTGGCCCGACGCAGGCACCTTGTTGGCGACGAGCAGCACACGCGTCGTCGGCGCGTTGGCCTTGAGCCAGGACAGGATACGGATCGTATCGCGCGTGGCGGCAAGGGTAAGCTCGGTCACCACGATCGTGGTCGCGACATCTTGCAGCAGGGTCGGATGCTGTACGAGCATATGCCGGGGCAGATCGACGAATGAACAAACGACTGCACCGCGCAGCTCGTCCTGAAGCTGGAAGAACGCCGTCCCGTCGCCGGTCAACGGTTGGCTGATAGGCGCCTCGGCCGACAATACGCCGAGCAAATCGTTCGGGCGCACCAATGCGCGCTCGATGAAGAGGCCATCGATGCGGCTTGGATTTTCAATCGCGTCGGTCAGGCCGCGCCCAGGCTCCAGATCGAGCGAAAGCGCGCCCGTGCCGAAATGGACGTCGAGATCGAGCAGCGCGGTCGATTTGCCCCGCTGGCTCATGAGCCAGGCGACCGAAACCGCCACGGTCGAGCTGCCCGAACCGCCACGCACCCCAACTACCGCCGTCATATGATGCGGGACGTCGGATGCGACTTCGGCCGCGCGTGCGCCAGCCTGGACCACCTGAGCCTGCTCGATGACTTCCTTTAGCTGCTCCTGCGTGAAAGGCTTCAGCAGATAGTCATGGATGCCGCTGGCGAGGAGGTCACGATAGAAGCGGACGTCGTTGATGCGGCCGCAGGCGATGACGACCGTTCCGGGTTCGCAAACCTCGGCGAGCCCGTTTATGTCTTCGAGCGGATCGCCGGATTCGCCGAGATCGACGAGCAGGATGCTCGGGCTCTGCGATACTGCGAGGCTCTGCACAGCATAATGGACGCCGCCATTGTGAATGCGTTCGAGGGGCCAGCCAAAAGACAAAGCCGTGGCGCGGACGACATCCTCGACGTCGAGGTCGCTCAGGAATGCGCTAAATGGATCGCGCGTGCCCGCGCGATGATTGAAAGGAGCGTTCATTAGCCTCCTCCGCCCTTAGCAGCAATTTTCTCAAGTGCTTGAGCACCGGTGGGAATTTGCTCACGCCAGACCTTCAGCGCGCGCGCAATCTGAACAGCGTCCGTGGGTGACGACTTGCCGCTGACCAGATCCTGAGGATCGGCGATCATCGCCGCCAGGTTCATCTGGGTCGCACAGCCGAAATTCGCCGCCATCGTCTCGCCGGGATTGATCTCACCGTCGCTCCAGTCAGGACAACCCGGGACAGTCGCACTTCCGCCGGATACC
>DATMIP010000366.1:0-3101 GCA_035554515.1 Sphingomonas sp.
GGGAGCGGCCGGTGAAAGCCGCATTGACCACCACGTCGCGGATCCGTTCGAGCACAGGATCGCCGAGTGCAAGGCCCGTCAGCGCCTCGGCATACGTCCCCGCCTTGCCCGGGTGCAGGATGAGGCCGGCAATCACCGCGCGGGCGAACATCGGATCGATGCCGGTCCTCCCTATAGAGCGCGCGCCTGCGGAAGTCGGGCGGGGCGGCGGCTTGCGGAACTCGCCCCGTCGGAAGGCCGGGCGGTCGCGGAAGGGTTGGCTATCGGTATGCCGACGCGGTGGCGGCGCGCCGAACAGGGCATCGAAGCGATGGCGGAATTCGAACCTATATTGTTCGGCCGTGCTCCTGTCGGCGATCGCGGCGGCATGTTCACCAAGGCGGCGGCGCAGGCCCGCGCGCGCCTCGGGCGTGTCGAGCGGCACCGCCTCCTGCTCGTGGCACCACAGCAGGTCGACCAGGGGAATGGCCGTTCCCAGTGCATTTTCGAACGCGGCCCTGCCGCCTGCCTTGATCAGGTCGTCGGGATCCTGGCCGCCGGGCAGGGTAACGAAGCGGAGCGTACGGTCCGGCCCGACCATCGGCAGCGCGCGCAGCGCGGCGCGAACCGCCGCCTTCACACCCGCTTTGTCTCCGTCGAAGCAGAGCGTCGGCACGGGCACCAGCCGCCACAGCCGCTCGATCTGCGCCTCGGTCAGGGCCGTGCCGAGCGGGGCGACCGCCTCGTCGATCCCGGCCTTGGCGAGCGCGATCACATCCATATAGCCTTCGACCACGATCACGCGTTCGGCCCTGCGGCTGGCTGGTCCGGCGCGGTCGAGGTTGTAGAGCGTGCGGCCCTTGTCGAACAACGGCGTGTCGGGCGAGTTCAGATACTTCGGTTCGCCTGCGTCGAGAATCCGTCCCCCGAACGCAATCGTCCGGCCGCGCGGATCGCGCACCGGAAACATCAGCCGCCCGCGAAAACGGTCATAAGGTTCCTTCTCGTCGACCAGGATCAGCAGCCCGGCCTCGATCAGGATATCGTTGCCGAAGGTCGCGAGCGCGCTTTTGAGCCTGCCGCGCGAATCGGGAGCGAAGCCGATCCCGAACGCCTTGGCCAGTTCGTCCGGAACGCCGCGCCGGGCGAGATAGGCGCGCGCCTCGGCACCGGCGATGCCCTGCAATTGCTCGGCGAACCAGGTCTGCGCGGCCTCGGATGCCGCCACCAGCCCGACGCTGCGCTCCGCCCGCTCGGCCGATCGCGGATCGGGCGCCGGCACATCCATCCCCGCCGCCTGGGCGAGTTCCTTCACCGCCTCCATGAACGGCATGCCCTTGGCCTCGGTCAGGAACCGGATCGCGTCGCCATGCGCCGAGCAGCCGAAGCAATGGTAGAAGCCCTTGTCGTCATTGACGTAGAAGCTCGGCGTCTTCTCGTCATGAAACGGGCAGCAGGCGCGATATTCGCGCCCCGCTTTCTGGAGTTTGACCGAACGCCCGACGAGCGCCGACAGCAATGTCCGATTGCGCAACTCGTCCAGGAATTGGGGAGAAAGACTCACTGCTCCCCTCCCGTTTGCGGGAGGGGTTGGGGGTGGGGCTTCAACCGCTCGAGAACCTCGGAAATTTGCAACAACACCCCTTCGAGCCGCTCGAGAACGTCCGCATTGGAAAACCGAATAACCGTACAGCCTTGTCCCTCCAGCCAGCGAATCCGCTCGGCATCATGCTCGATCCGCAAATCGTGACTATAGCCATCAATCTCGATGACGAGCCGCGACTCTCTGCAAAGGAAGTCTGCGATGTAAGGTCCAATCGGCATCTGCCGGCTGAACTTATGACCTTTCAGCCGCCGCGAACCGAGATGCGCCCATAAGCGACGTTCGGCGGGCGTGGCCGCATTGCGAAGCTGTCGCGCTTTTTCCGTTTCCCTCGCTCGGAAGACGGTCATCCCCACCCCCAACCCCTCCCGCAAGCGGGAGGGGAGTTAATTAACTCAGCCGTGCCTTCACCAGCGCACTCGCCTTGCTCATATCGATCTGGCCCGCATGCCGCTCCTTCACCGCGGCCATGACGCGACCCATATCCTTGACCGACGTCGCGCCCAGTTCGGTCGCGATCGCGTTGACCGCCAAAGTCGCATCGTCCTCGCTCATCTGTTGAGGCAGGAAGCGCTCGATCACCGCGACTTCGGCCAGCTCGGCGTCGGCCAGCTCCTGCCGCCCGCCCTTCACATACAGCTCGATCGACTCGCGGCGCTGCTTGATCATCTTCTGCATGACTTCCGTCACCAGAACATCATCGTCGGGCTGTACCGACGATGTGCGCAATTCGATGTCGCGATTCTTTATCGCGGCCTGAATCAGGCGGGCGGCGTTGAGAGTCGCGGTGTCGCGCGCCTTCATGGCGGCGATCTGCGCCGCCTTTATCTCATCACGAATCATGGAATCCCTCGAACGGAGCGGAAACCTCGATCATAGCCCGAACCGGCCGGATTTGGTAGAGTTGACCGGCCCGGCCATGCCGTCTAGCGGACGCGGCTTAGCGACATTGCTGCCCACCGAATGGAGTGCCCGCCCGCCATGGCCGACGCCACGACCAAACGCGCGCCGAGTCCCGAAGGGGCGACCGGCCTATTGGTATTGGGCAATGGCAGCGTCATCTGGGGCCGCGGTTTCGGCGCCGAAGGCGCCGCCGTCGGCGAGGTCTGCTTCAACACCGCGATGACCGGCTATCAGGAGGTAATGACCGATCCGTCCTATGCGGGGCAGATCGTCACTTTCACCTTCCCCCATATCGGCAATGTCGGCGCCAACCCGGAAGATATCGAGGCGATCAACCCGCATGCTTTGGGCTGCATCGTCCGCGAGGACGTGACCGATCCCTCCAATTTCCGTTCAACGCAGCGCTTCGATGGCTGGCTGCGCAATAATGGCCGCATCGGTCTGTCGGGCATCGACACGCGCGCGCTGACCCGCGCTATCCGCCTCGACGGCGCCCCGAATGGCGTGATCGCACACAATGCCAAGGGCGAGTTTGACCTCGACGCACTGGCCAAGATGGCGCGCGAATGGCCGGGCCTGGAGGGCATGGACCTCGCCAAGGAAGTTTCCGCGACCC
>DATMIP010000367.1:0-3427 GCA_035554515.1 Sphingomonas sp.
AAGGGCGTGCGGATCGTCAATTGCGCGCGCGGCGGATTGATCGACGAGGCGGCGCTCAAGGAGGGTCTCGATTCCGGCCATATCGCCGGGGCCGCGCTCGACGTGTTCGTTACCGAGCCAGCCAAGGAATCGCCGCTATTCGGTACGCCAAACTTCATCTCGACTCCGCATCTCGGCGCGTCGACCACCGAGGCGCAGGTCAACGTCGCCATTCAGGTGGCGGAACAGATGGCGGATTTCCTGATGACCGGCGGCGTCACGAACGCGCTCAACATGCCCAGTCTGTCGGCCGAGGATGCGCCGAAGGTGAGGCCTTATCTGGCGCTATCGGAAAAGCTCGGCAGCCTGGTGGGACAGCTGGCGCACGACAACCTCACCAAGATCTCGATTGAAGTCGAGGGTGCGGCGGCCGAGCTCAACATCAAGCCGATCACGGGTGCGGTTCTTGCCGGGCTGATGCGGGTCTATTCGGACACGGTGAACATGGTCAATGCGCCCCATCTCGCCAAGGAGCGCGGTCTTGACGTGCGCGAGGTGAGACACGATCGCGAAGGCGACTATCACACGCTCGTCCGCGTCTCGGTGCAGACCAGTCAGGGCGAGCGTTCGGTCGCGGGCACGCTCTTCGCGAATTCGCAGCCGCGCCTGGTCGAGATTTTCGGCGTCAAGGTGGAAGCCGATCTGACCGACCGCATGCTGTATATCGTCAATGAAGATGCGCCCGGCTTCATCGGCCGGCTTGGCACGACGCTGGGCGAGGCGGACGTCAATATCGGCACTTTCCATCTCGGCCGCCGCGCGGCCGGCGGCGAGGCAGTCTTGCTATTGTCGGTCGATCAGCCGCTCGGCGATGGTACGCTCGACAAGGTCAAGGCGCTGCCCGGCGTGAAGACGGCGAAGGCGCTTGCGTTCTGATCGCTTCGATCGTCCGCTCGACCGTTCGTGTCGGGTAGGGTTCGAGCTTGTCGGGAACCCGTGTCGAGACAGATAATCGCTCGATAGGCTATCTCGACAAGCTCGATAGCTACTCGGGGCGAACGGTTTTCCATTGCGACAGGTAAGACGGATTAAGAACGAAGCGATGGAAGCCCCCCCCATCTCCAAACCCTCCCGGCTGGCGATCGTGGACGGGCTGCGCGGTTATGCCTTGTTCGGGCTCTTTCTCGTCCACGTGACCGGCTATTTCGAGCTTTATAATGCGCGTCCGGTGCCGAGCCTGGTCCAGGACGGCGTGTTGTGGCTGTTCCTGGGCAAATCGTTCACGCTTCTCGCGGTTTGCTTCGGCTTCAGCTTTTTCGCGATGATGGATAGCGCGCGGCGCAGGGGCGAACCGTTCGCCGGCCGCTTCGCCTGGCGGCTGACGTTGCTATTTGCGATCGGCCTGATCCATGCACTGATCTATCGGGGAGACATCATCGTCGTTCTCGCGGCGGCAGGGTTCCTGCTGATCCCCTTCGATCATGTCCGTTCGACCCGGACATTGCTGTGGTTCGCGGCCTTCCTGCTCGCTCAGCCATTGCTGATCGTGCGTATCCTTGCCGGGCTCTACGGCGCGCCGTGGGCGCTCGCCGAGCCCTTCTTCTACGATGACGGCGGCGCCATGCGGCCATCGCTCAACGGCACCTTCAGCGAGCTGATCCGCGCCAATCTGATCGCCGGAAATACCAGCAAATGGTCTTTCTATGTGGAGACGGGGCGCATGGTACAGATTCTGGGCCTGTACCTGATCGGGCTTGTTCTTGGCCGCGAGCGATTCTTCGGCGGGCCGGAACGCTTCCGCACGGTGCGGCGCCGGATTCTCGTCGTTGCCGTGGCGCTGCTCGTGCCGCTCGCCGTAGCTCGCGATTTCACCTGCTGCCGGCGTGCGGGCCCGGTCTATTGGACCGATATCATGCTCGCGAGCTGGACCGATCTGGCGGGCATGGCGATAACGTTGATCCTGTTCGTTGAGCTCTGGCATTCGCGCTGGTGCCGTATCCTCCGCCCGCTTGTGCCTGCAGGGCGGATGACCTTGACCCTCTATATCAGCCAGTCGCTCATATTCGTGCCGGTCTTCTACGGCTTCGGCCTCCATTTATGGGACCGTATCACGCAGCCGGAGGCGCTCTGGCTCGGGCTGACGGCCTTCGCGGTCCAGCTGGTCTTCGCCACCATCTGGTTTCGGTACTTCGTCTATGGGCCATTTGAGTGGGTTTGGCGGGCCGCGACCAAGCTTTCGCTCGACGTGCCCTTCCGTAGACGCGCAGACGCGCTAAAGGCCTCCGCAACATGAGCATCGCACCAGGCCTCCTGCCCGAAGGGCTGCGCGACCGGCTGCCTCCCGAAGCGGAGGCGGCGTCGCGCCTGATGCACCGTGTTATCGTCGCGATCGGGCGCCACGGCTACGAACGCGTGATGCCGCCGCTCGCCGAATTCGAGGAAAGCCTGGTCGGCCGGCTGAAATCGGGTCGGGCTCAGGATCTGCTGCGCATGGTCGACCCGGTGTCGCAGCGTATGCTCGCGCTGCGGCCGGACATCACCGCGCAGATCGGTCGCATCGCCGCGACCCGCATGGGGCATGCGCCGCGCCCGCTACGGCTCGCTTATGGCGGCCCCGTGATCAAGCTGCGCGCAACCCAGCTCCGCCCCGAGCGCGAACTGGCCCAGGCGGGTGCCGAGCTGATCGGCAGCGACAGCATCGCGGCGGTAACCGAAGTTATCCGGGTAGCGCTCGACGCGTTGCGGGCGACAGGCGTCAGGGACATCACGGTCGACCTGACACTGCCCGATCTGGTCGATACGCTGGCGACGGGGGCGATGCCGATCGATCCCGCACGGATCGCCGAGGTGCGCGCCTTGCTCGATGCGAAGGATGCGGGCGGGCTCGCGGCGGCGGGCGCCGGAGCCTATCTTCCCCTGCTGTCGGCGGCGGGGCCGATCGAAGCCGCGCTCACCAGGCTACGCGCGCTCGACCGAGCGCAGGCGCTCGACAGCCGGCTCGCCGGTGTCGAAGCAGTCGCGGCCACGATAGGAGATGATGTCGCCCTCACGCTCGATCCGACCGAACGTCATGGCTTCGAATATCAAAGCTGGATCGGCTTTTCATTGTTCGGCGGCGGCCTGTCCGGTGAGATCGGACGGGGTGGTACCTACACGATCGTTCATGCCGATGGTCGTGAGGAACCTGCGGTCGGCTTCTCGCTCTACATCGATCCGCTTGTCGATCTCGGGCTGGGCATCGAGCCGGCGCGGCGCGTCTTCATGCCGATCGGGCATGATGCGGCGGTGGCGGCAGCGCTACGGGCGGATGGCTGGACGACCATTGCCGCACTTTCCGATACGGATCAGGCGGACAGCTGCACGCATCGACTTGAAGGAGGCAGGCCACTGCCTCTCTGAGCCCTCTGCCGCCTTGGCGGGAGAGGGTTGGGTGAGGGTCTTCTTCTTC
>DATMIP010000368.1:0-2679 GCA_035554515.1 Sphingomonas sp.
CGATCTTGGTGGCGATGTCGTCGGTAGCGCGCGCCGTCTGGCTGGCGAGGCTCTTCACTTCCTGCGCCACCACCGCGAAGCCGCGCCCGGCATCGCCCGCACGGGCTGCCTCGATTGTGGCGTTGAGGGCCAGCAGGTTGGTCTGGCCGGCAATGTCGCGGATCAGGCCAAGGATCGATTCGATCGCCTGGGCATGTTCGGATAGCGCGCGGCTCACCGCGACCGCCTTGTCCGATTGTTCACCGGCGCGGGTGGCGACACCGGCCGCGACCTCGACTTCGCCACGCGCTTCTTCGATCGCCCGGATCAGGCCGGCGGCGGTCTGTGCGGCTTCGCGCATCGCGACGGCCGACTGCTCGGACGCGGCGGCAACCTCGGAAGCCTTGCCGAGCATCCCACGCGCCGATCCGGCGGTGGAAGCGGTACGGTCCTGAAGTGCGCCGGCGTCCGAGACGGCCCCCTGGAGAATCTCGAGAACGGTTTGCTGGAAGCGCTCGCCGGCTTCGTTTTGCGAAGCCATGGCGCGCTGCTGCTGGAGGAACGAAAGATTGGCGAGCGCAACTTCGATCTCGATGCAGCTCAATCGCTGTACGGTTTCGGTCATGCGCGGCAGGTCGGGCGAATCGGCGAATTCGGTCCACAGCGCCTTGATCACCGCTGCGGTACGATTGTTCGAACCATCGATTACCACCGGAGTGGGCGCTCCGGTCGTGAATATCTCGCGACCAATAAGGCTGAGAAGCTGGATCCAGCCGCTGTCGATCGAACGGGTATATACGGCATGGGTATGACGGGTCACCCGCGAAGCGATCTGATCCGCCGACAGGCCCAGCGAGCAGATTGCGTCGCCGCATGGGGTGCCGCTGGTCGGCAGCCATGCCCAGAAGTCGAGGGTGGCGCGCAAAATCGTCTCACCCGCTTTTTCCCAGGTAAACGCGATATCGCGCTGTAGCGTGCCGAGTCCGTTATAGACTGTCAGGCGACGGGACACTTCTTCGGCCGGCATCGGCAGAAGGGCCGCTGCGGGAAGCTCGATCAAGTAACAGTCGTCCGACATGGCCCCAGCTTCTCCGGTTCGCTTAGCGTGTTCGGCATGTGCTTAGCGGCAGAAGGTAAACAGTCTGTTAGCCCTAAGGCCGATTTTCAGTCCCGTCGGGACACGGAACTTGCCTCTGGACCATTGTCGAGCGGCGCTTTGGATCCTAATGGGCTGGCACCATCTCTTTTCCTGGGGGCTTTTGGCCAAGCATGGCGCGCAATCCCGGGCGGCCGCTGTCGCCGCACCTGACTATCTGGAAATGGGGCCCGCACATGCTGGTCTCGATCCTGCACCGTGCCACCGGGACCGCCAACGCCATAGGCGGCGGCGTGCTGCTCATATGGTGGCTGCTGGCGCTGGCCAATGGTCAGGCGAGCTATGCGCGCTTCGTCGACCTGATGACCTCCGATCGCACCGGGGGGCTCAACCTGATACCGGCATTGATCCTGATCGGCCTCACATGGACGTTCCTGCAACATCTATGCTCGGGGGTACGCCACCTTCTGCTGGATACGGGCGCGGGCTATGAGCTCAGGACCAACAAGCTCGGAGCGCTGGCCACCATGGCCATATCGATCTTCCTGACATTGCTCATCTGGGGCAATATCCTGCTTGGCGGAGCGCGCTGATGGGTACCGGCACCCCTATCGGTCGCGTCCGCGGCCTCGGCGCGGCCAAGCACGGATCGCACCATTGGTGGCATCAGCGCCTCACTGCGGGCAGCAATCTGCTGCTCGTCACCTGGCTGGTCGTGTCGCTCTTTCGGCTACCATTGTGGGATTATCGCGCGCTGGTGCTGTGGCTATCGTCGCCCCTGGCGAGCGTGCCCCTGGTGCTCGCGGTGATATCCCTTTTCTATCATCTTCGCCTCGGCCTGCAGGTCGTGATCGAGGATTATCAGCATGATTTCAGCCGCGTCGTCGCGCTGGTGCTGCTCAATTTCTATGCGATCGGCGGCGCTGCGCTGGCGATATTCGCGATCCTAAAGGTGGCGTTCCAGGGAGCCGTTGCATAATGCCTGCTGCGTACCAGATCATCGACCATGTCTATGATGCGGTCGTCGTCGGCGCCGGCGGTTCGGGCCTGCGCGCCACGATGGGCATCGCCGAAAAGGGGCTCAAGACCGCCTGCATCACCAAGGTCTTCCCGACCCGCAGCCACACCGTCGCTGCCCAGGGCGGCATCGCCGCCTCGCTCGGCAATATGGGTCCGGATCACTGGACCTGGCATATGTACGACACGGTCAAGGGCTCCGACTGGCTCGGCGACCAGGACGCGATCGAGTTCATGTGCCGCGAAGCGCCCAAGGTCGTCTATGAGCTCGAGCACTTCGGCATGCCGTTCGACCGCAACCCGGACGGCACGATCTACCAACGCCCGTTCGGCGGCCACACCGCCAACTACGGCGAGAAGCCCGTGCAGCGCGCCTGCGCCGCGGCCGACCGCACCGGCCACGCGATGCTGCACACGCTGTACCAGCAGAACGTGAAGTCGCGGACCAACTTCTTCGTCGAATGGATGGCGCTCGATCTCATCCGCGATGCGGATGGCGACGTGCTCGGCGTCACCGCGCTGGAGATGGAGACCGGCGACGTCCACATCCTCGAAGCCAAGGTCACGCTGTTTGCGACCGGCGGCGC
>DATMIP010000369.1:0-4219 GCA_035554515.1 Sphingomonas sp.
TCCTACGCACCGCACGGAGGATGAGCGTGCGAACGATCGCGGTTCACTCCGACGTCGATGCGCGATTGCCGTTCGTGCGCGAGGCAGACGAAGCGGTCTGCATCGGTCCGGCGCCGGCGCGGGAGAGCTATCTGGATCAGGCCAGGATCATCGCGGCCGCCCGGGAGACCGGGGCCGAGGCAATCCACCCGGGCTACGGCTTTCTTTCGGAAAACGCCGATTTCGCGCAGGCGGTGATCGACGCGGGGTTGGTGTGGGTCGGCGCCCCGCCGGCGGCGATCCGGGCGATGGGCCTGAAGGATGCGGCCAAGGCGCTGATGATCAAGGCCGGGGTGCCCGTCACACCGGGCTATCTCGGCGAGGATCAATCGCCGGCGCGATTGCAGGCGGAAGCCGACGCGATCGGCTATCCGGTGCTGATCAAGGCGGTCGCGGGCGGCGGCGGCAAGGGGATGCGCCGGGTCGAGGCCGCCGTCGATTTTGCCGATGCCTTGGGATCGTGCCGGCGCGAGGCGGCCTCGTCGTTCGGCGACGATCGCGTGCTGATCGAGAAATATGTGCTGAACCCGCGCCACATCGAGGTGCAGATTTTCGGCGACACCCAGGGCAATGTCGTCCACCTGTTCGAGCGCGATTGCTCGCTCCAGCGGCGCCACCAGAAGGTCATCGAAGAGGCGCCCGCGCCGGGCATGGACGAGACGACCCGCGCCGCGATCTGCGCGGCGGCGGTGAAAGCGGCCAAGGCGGTCGATTATGTCGGCGCGGGCACGATCGAGTTCATCGCCGACGCGTCCGATGGGCTGCGCGCCAACCGCATCTGGTTCATGGAGATGAACACCCGGCTCCAGGTCGAGCACCCGGTGACGGAGGCGATTACCGGACAGGACCTGGTCGAATGGCAGCTCCGCGTCGCGAGCGGCGAGCCGCTGCCGAAACGGCAGGATGAATTGTCCATCGGCGGGTGGGCGGTCGAGGCCCGCCTCTACGCCGAGGACCCGGCGCGCGATTTCATGCCGTCGGTCGGCATTTTGACGAATTTCCACCTCGACGACCAGGTGGCCCGGATCGAAAGCGGCGTGGAGAAGGGCGATCGCGTCTCGCCCTTCTATGATCCGATGATCGCGAAACTGATCGCCGTCGGCACGACCCGCGCGGAGGCGCTGGAGCGTCTCGCCTTGACCTGCAACTCGGTGCTGACATTTCCGGTCAAGAATAATGCCGGGTTCCTCTCGGCTTTGCTGCGGCATCCGGCAATCGTCGCGGGCGAGATCGATACCGGCTTCATCGCGCGCCATATCGACGACCTGATCGGCGGCACCGAAATCAGCGATGCGCTGCTGGAAATGGCGGCGGTCAATCTCGTTCGGGGTGGCGGGGGTTCTCATGCTGGGCTCATGCCGGACAAACATGGGGATGAAGCCGGTGACGTCTGGGCAGGCCTGTTCGGATTTCGGCTGAATGCGGCTGCCAGCAAGCGGGTCTGGATGATGGCCGATGGAGCGCCGCGCGATATCGCGCTTGGCGATACGCGCTTGAGGGCAGGCTTCTATCTCAGCCATGTCGGCGATGAAATATTGATCGTCGACAAGGGCTGGCCGCACCTTTTTACGCCGCCACGCGCCGGTGGTGCCGACAAAGCGGCGATGGGCGACGGGGCGATCGCCGCGCCGATGCCGGGCCGGATCGTTGCGGTGGAGGTCGCGGAGGGTGCGTCCGTTACCGCTGGCCAGAAACTCGTCACGCTCGAGGCGATGAAGATGGAACAGGCGCTGGTCGCCCCCTTCGATGGCATCGTCGCCGATCTGCGGGCGGTTGCCGGAGCGCAGGTCAGCGAGGGTGCCTTGCTGGCGCGGATCGTCAAGCAGGAGCCTTGAGCGTCCCGCATTCGGCGGGATCCGCTTCCCGGGCGGACCCTACGCCTCCTCCACCTGAGCCCTGCTTCGCCGATCCACGGCGCGACGGCCGCGCGCACGGCCACGCCTGTCGGGTAGTTCGGTCGGCCAGCGCATGAGGTAGCGATCGTCATATTGCGCGATGGATTCCAGCCGGCCGCGATCGGTGATCGTCAATCTTTTCTGGTCCAGACGTACGACATTTTCGCTGCGCAGCCGCTGGAGCGCGATGTTGAGGTGCGCGACGGTCATCGACAGCGCGTCGGCCAGATCGGCCTGGGTCAGCGGCATGGCGCAGCATTCGTCGTCCAGCAGCCCGCCGCTATTCATGCGCGCGGCAATTTCGCACAGAAGATGCGCGGCGCGCGCATAGACCTTGTTCTTCCCGATATTGACCAGCCATTCGCGGTGGATGGATTGCTGAACCGTGGTGGCCCACTCCAACGCGGGTCCGATCGTGGGATGCTCGTCGAGCATCGCGATGTTGGCGGGGGACAGCAGCAGCACCGAACCAGGCGCCAGCATCGTCAGACTGAGCGATGAGTCGCGGTGCCGGCTATGCCGATGCAGATCGCCCGGCATGAGCAATTCGCTGATTACGCGCTGCCCGCTGGCGGATTCCTTGCATAAACCAGCCCAGCCATCGAGCATCAGGATCGATCGCCCGCTTTTGTCCGCGTCGGGTAACGGTTGCTCGCCCCGCTGGAGGGTAAGCGCCTCACCCGGCAACTGCGCAAGCAGAAGGCGGTCCGCATGGCTGAATTCCGCCCACCGGCCGAGCTTGTTCAAAAAGGCGTTGGGCATGCCCGTCCTATCCTCGTCGCCGCCAGCGATCCCGCCGGTCATCGCACGCGATTCCTCCGGGGCATGATCCGCTGAGCATCTCAAAACAGGCGATAGGCACGGAAGTTTAATATTTCCGTTACCGCCGCGCCGCATCGGGCACGGAAGCCGGCCGCGCTCGGCAGGAGCCAGCAAAATTTCCGATCTTTTACAAATGTGAAGCGTGCCCGATGCGTCGGACTGTTAAAGGCGAACGGTCAGTTGGTGGGGGATCGTTGTGAGGAAGTATCTTTTTGTTGCGTGCGCATCGGTTCTGGCTTGCGGCACCGCAAATGCCGCCGAGCTCGTGCAGAATGGCGGGTTCGAGAATGTGACCGGCATTACTGGCAGCTCGGAATTCGGCGCCTCCTACCATACCGGCCAGGCCGTCGATGGATGGACGTCCGCGGGCGGCAACGCCTTCAACCTCATATTCTTTTCCGCCAATGAGCATGTCGACGCCGACACGCGCTACTCGCCCGCCAATGGCGGCGAGCCGGGCCAGTATCTCTATTCTTCGCCCGCCAGCCCGACCGGCGGCAAGTTCGTCGCGCTTGATGGCGACACGGGGTTCAACGGCGCACTTACGCAGACCGTTGGCGGCTTGACGATCGGCAAGAGCTACACGCTCACGTTTGATTGGGCGGCGGGCCAATATGCCGACCGTAGCGGGGACACGACCGAGAAGCTGGTCATCGATTTCGGCGGCGAAAGCTTCACGACCGAGACCCTGTCGAACCCCAGCGGGGGCTTCACCGGCTGGCGTTCGGTCACGCACATGTTCACCGCGACCAGCACTTCGCAGCTGCTGTCCTTCTTGTCGATCGGTACCCCGAACGGCATGCCGCCGGTCGCTTTGCTCGACAGTGTGTCGTTGCAAGGTTCGGTGCCCGAGCCGGCAACGTGGGGAATGTTCATCGGCGGCTTCGGCCTGATCGGTGGTGCAGCGCGCCGTCGACGGGCGAACGCGCTGACTGCCTGAGACACACTCTCGCTTCGGGGGGAATGAGGGGGGTGGGACCGTACGCCCCCCTCATCTATTATGGCCGCAATGAACCAGCTGCTTTCCTTCAGCCAGACCTTGCTAGTGGACGTCGCGCGTCTTGCGATCTGGCTCGTTCTGCTCACGATCATCTTCGTTCCGCTCGAACGCTGGTTTGCGTTGCGCGAGTTGCCCGGCCGGCGCCCGATCCTGGCCGATCTTTGCCTCTATTTCCTGAATAGCCTGGTGCCGGCGGCATTGCTCGGCGTGCCGATGGCGGTCGTGGCGACGCTGGTCGCGAAGGTGACGCCCGCTGGATATGCTGCGGCAGTCGGTAGCCTGCCGTTTGCTCTGCGCCTGTTACTGGGCCTGGTCGTCGCCGAGATCGCTACATATTGGGCGCATCGCTGGACACACCGATCGCCGTTTCTCTGGCAGTTTCATTCGGTCCACCATGCGCCGCGCCATGTCGACTGGCTGATCAACACGCGTGCTCATCCGTTCGACATTGTCTTTACGCGGC
>DATMIP010000370.1:0-16557 GCA_035554515.1 Sphingomonas sp.
GCAAGAGAGGTAGAGGTGTGGGCGCGGCCGGCGCGCAGTGGAACTTGACGCAATCGCGAGAAGGACTTTCCATGCGCACCACCCTTGTTGGGCTTTCCATCCTTGCTATGGCCGCGGCGGCCGCACCGGCATTTGCGGACGATGCCCCGGCTGCTCCTGCCAGCGACTTCACCGTTACCGGCGGTGCCACCCTCATCAGCGACTATCGCTTCCGCGGGATTTCGCAGACCAACAAGCGTTTCGCTATCCAGGGGACGCTCGGCCTCGTCCATTCGTCAGGCTTTTATATCGGAACATGGGGCAGCTCGATCGACGATTATGTCGCCGCGGGAAGCGATCAGGAGATCGATATCTACGCCGGCTATAAAAAGACCGTTTCCGGCACCACCTTCGACGGCGGCCTGCTCTATTATTACTACCCCGGGTCGGGCGGCGCGAATACCGACTTCTTCGAGCCCTATTTCAATGTCTCACATACGTTCGGCCCGGTCGGCGCCAAGGTCGGCCTGAATTATGCGTGGAGTCAGCAGGGCCAATCCTGCGCTTATGATCCGCGCTGCGGAAACAAGTCCAAAGAGGACAGCCTCTACACCTTTGGTGAGTTGTCCGCGGCAATCCCCGGTACCGGCGTGACCGTAACCGGGCATGTCGGTGAGAGCTGGGGGCGGTCCTATCTCACCAACGGTCTCAAGAACTACACCGATTGGAGCCTCACCGCGGCCTATACGTGGAAGCAGCTGACTTTCAGCCTGGCCTACGTCGATACCGATTTCAAGAAGGGCGAATTCGTCGCCAACAATCGTAACCAGGCCAAAGCGGGCATCGTCGGCGCGATCGCGGTCGCCTTCTAAGCCTGAACCGCTACGCGGCCGCCTGCCGCGACGCAGCGTCTGGAAATGGGCCGGGGCGATGGAACCGTTCCGGCTCATTTTTGCCGATCGCCCGATCGATCGAACGCGGTCCGCGATGGGCCGCGCCGCAGCAATTCACCCTGCTGCGCAAAAAATTTCGGATCCCATGGCAACCGTTCTGGCTGTTTGGAGTTTACTCGACCGTCAGAGCGGTTGGAGCGTCCAATTATCGTAGGTTCTAATCCGAGACATTTCGGCAACAGTCCACATTTTTGCGCGCTTGCGTAGAACAATGGCAGTGTTTAGGGGTTTCGAGTGCCTGCACGCTCCCAGAAGGAAAAGGGGATACAAATGCGTAAATTCGCCATGATGGCCATACTGGCTTCTTCGGCGCTCGCATCGCCCGCCATAGCCAAGGACAAGGCTTGGTATGTCGGTATCGAGGGCGGTGGTATCATCGTTGAAAAGACCCACATAAATATTGGCGCGATCGACAATGCGGACACTGCCAAGCACAAGGCTGGCTTGTTCGATATCGATGGCATCGTGGGCTACGATCTGGGCATGCTTCGCCTCGAAGGTGAAGTCTCCTGGAAGCGTACCGAGGTCAAGAGCCACACCACCACGACGCAGCTGAACAACTCGCCTGCGGGGGCATATGAAAGCTCGCGCAGCGGTAATACGTCGGTCCTCAGCTTCATGGGCAATGCGCTCCTGAACTTTGGCGATGACGATGGCGTACAGGGTTATGTCGGTGGCGGTGCGGGTATCGCCCGCGTCCATTACGGCATCTACCGTCTCAACGGCGGAAACTGGTTTCTGGATGGCAGCGACAGCCGCTTCGCATTCCAGGCGCTTGCCGGGGTGCTGTTCCCGATCAACGACCATGTCGACGTCGGCCTGAAATATCGCTGGTTCAACGTCTACGGTGTTCGTGTCGCGAGCAGCACGGCAAACGTGCAGGCGCTCGGGCCGTCGACCGCGCGCTATCGCTCGAGCAGCCTGCTGGCGAGCCTGGTGTATAATTTCGGGGAACCGCCGGCGCCTCCGCCTCCGCCGCCCCCGCCGCCTCCGCCTCCTCCTCCGCCGCCACCCCCGCCGCCTCCGCCGCCTCCGCCGGCAGTGACTCCTGGGCCGTTCATCGTGTTCTTCGACTGGAACAAGTCGGATATCACGCCTGAAGCGGCGTCGATCCTCGACAATGCGGCGCAGGCTTACAGCACGACGGGCCAGGCCCAGGTCATGCTGGCGGGCTATACCGATACGTCGGGTTCGACGAGCTACAACCAGGGCCTGTCGCAGCGTCGCGCAGACTCGGTCAAGGCTTACCTGGTCGGCAAGGGCGTGCCGGACAGCGCGCTCGCAACCTCGGCTTTCGGCGAGACCAAGCTTCTCGTGCAGACCGCCGACGGTGTGCGCGAGCCGCAGAACCGCCGCGTGGAGATCACCTTCGGTCCGAATTCGGGTCAGTAAGGCGAACTTGACGGCAACGAATTGGGGTCGGCCGGCAACGGCCGGCCCCTTTTCATTGTGCGAACCGTCGCCCGCGCATCCGGGTCGATACGCTATCGAAACGAATCCATTAGTTCGTTTCCGGTGTTTTTATATTTTTGTCAGCGCAGCGTGTAGCGCGCGATCGCCTCATAGGTCGCGCCGTCATGGCCCAGGCGGCTTTCGAACAGCATGAAGGCGTCGAGCTCGGCGGCAGGGCTTGCCAGCCCCGCCGTCCGTGCGAGGAACGGCTCG
Source organism: Sphingomonas sp. (assembly GCA_035554515.1). Taxonomy (GTDB): domain Bacteria; phylum Pseudomonadota; class Alphaproteobacteria; order Sphingomonadales; family Sphingomonadaceae; genus Sphingomonas_I. The sequence continues at coordinate 2,598 of DATMIP010000370.1, forward strand.
ACCGGACCCGCCTCGCGGTTCAGCCTCGCGACTGTGATATGCGGCTTGAAGGCACGCTGCTCGGGCGCCACGCCGGCATCGAGCAGGGTGCGCTCGACGCGATCGTGCAGAAGATTGAGCGCCGGATCGGGCCTGATCCCCGCCCAAAGCGTATGGACGATGCCCTTCCGGTCGAACATGCCCGTGCCGGACAGCGCGATCGTCGGGCGAGGATGGCCAATGCCTGCCAGCGCGACCGCGATATCGTCGGCCCGGTGGCGGTCGACTTCTCCGATAAAGCGCAGCGTCAGATGGAGCTGATCGTCGCGCTGCCAGCGCGCATTGGGCACGCCGCCCATCAGGCCGATCAGCTGGGAACGCAACGCGTATGGAGGCCTCAGCGCGACGAATAGCCGGTGCATCGCGCATCCTTAGGAGGCGTAGTGACAGAGCGCGACGGCTTTCGCTTGAAAAGCCGCGCGGCAACGCCGATATTCGCGCTTGCGCCGATGTGGCGCAGAAGGAGCTATTCTAAGATGGCAAACTGGTCCGACCCCTGGACGAACGGCGCAGCTACCGCATCGGTTGGCACGCGGACCGCGTCCTATGATGCGGGTCTCAGGTCCTACATGCTTTCGGTCTATAATTATATGGCATCGGGCGTATTGCTGACCGGGATCGTCGCCCTGCTCTTCGCGAACAGTCCATACATGTCGCTGCTGTTCACGCCCGAGGGCCGCGCGTCCGGTCTCGGCTGGATCGTGATGCTTGCGCCGCTCGGGGTCGTCTTCGCGTTGAGCTTCGGCATCAACCGCATGAGCGAGACTGCCGCGAAGGCCCTGTTCTGGACTTATGCGGTGCTCATGGGCCTGTCGCTTTCGACGGTGCTGCTGGTCTACACCGGCACGTCGGTCGCGCAGACCTTCTTTGCGACCGCCGCCGCCTTCGCCGGTCTCAGCCTGTGGGGCTATACCACGAAGAAGGATCTTTCCGGTTTCGGTACGTTCCTGATCATGGGCGTGGTCGGCATCCTGGTCGCGAGCCTGCTCAATCTGTTCTTTCAGTCGAACGCGCTGGCGCTGGTGATCAGCATCTTCGGGGTATTATTGTTTGCGGGCCTCACCGCTTACGATACGCAGCGGATCAAGAGCATGTACTTCCACGTGCAGGGAACCGATTTCGCCGGCAAGTCGGTGGTGATGGGTGCCCTCACGCTCTATCTCGACTTCATCAACATGTTCCTGTTTCTCCTCCGCCTGTTCGGCGATCGCCGCTGAGCCCGGCCCCGGGACAAAAATCGAAAGGCCCCGCTTCGGCGGGGCCTTTTTTATGCCAGAGCGACGCGATGAACACCCGTCAGACATGCTTCCTCGGCATCGACTTCGACCTGCTCGACCTTGGTGCGACCGAGGCTTGGCTGGCCGGGCGGCCGACGGATGCGCCCTTTGCCTACATCGTCACGCCGAATGTCGATCACGTGGTGAAGCTCGACAAGGCCCCGCGCGAATCGGAGATATGGCGCGCTTATGACGGGGCCGCGCTGCGTCTCTGCGATAGCCGGATCGTCGCGCGCCTGGCCCGCGCGAGGGGGATCGACCTGCCCGTCGTGCCCGGCAGCGACCTCACGGCGCGGCTCTTCGAAGCGATCGTCCGGCCAGGCGATCGCATCTGCCTGATCGGCGGTGACGCAGCGATGCTGGCGGACCTTCGCGCGCGCTATCCCGAGCTCGGTTTCGTGCAGCATATTCCGCCGATGGGCATGCTCGCGAAAGCGGACGCAATGGCGCAAGCGACGGAGTTCGTGGCGAACGCCAAAGCGCGTTTTACCTTGTTGGCGGTAGCGATGCCGCAGCAGGAGATATTGGGCCTGCGTGTAAGCCAGAGCGCCGCTGCCTGCGGCACAGGCCTGTGCATCGGTGCCTCGCTCGACTTCCTTACGGGCCGCAAGGCACGGGCGCCGCTGTGGATGCGCAAGGCGAGCCTCGAATGGCTCCACCGTCTCGCGTCCGAGCCACGCCGGTTGTGGCGCCGTTATCTCGTGGAAGGCCCGCGGATTTTCCTTCTGGCGATGCGGTGGCCGAAACGCTGATCAGTCTTTCGGGAGCGCGGCGTTATCGAGCTCGTTGGCGCGCGTGAGCGCGGGCCGATCGGACAGCCCCTTCCAGTAAGCGACGAACGCGGGCCGGTCCTCGATCGACCTGAATTGCAGACCCCAGCCGATTTGCGATCCGACATAGACATCCGCCGCACTGAAGCGATCGCCGGCGATATAGGTCTTGCCGGCCACGGCGTGCTCGAGCGTGTCCATCACGTCTTCGAAGCTGCCATAGCCCGCCATGCGCGCACGCTCGGGCGGCGCGAGCAGGTTGAGGGCCTTGGCCGTGACCGCCGCCTCAACGGGGCCCGCGGCGAAAAACAGCCAGCGAAGATAGTCGCCGTACGCCGATGTGCCCGCTTCGGGCTGGAGCGCGGCCTCGGGAAAGGCGGCCGCCAGATAGGCGCAGATGGCCGCGCATTCCGTCACCAACGTGTCGCCATGCTTCAGCGCAGGCACCTTCCCCATCGGATTGATGGTGAGGTAGGATGCGTCCTTCATCGCATCGAATTCGAGATAATCGATCTCGTAAGGCTGGCCGACTTCCTCAAGCATCCAGCGTGCGATCCGCCCGCGTGACATCGGGTTCGAATAGAGAATCAGTTTCGCGCTCACGCGAGATGCTCCTTGAGAAAGGCGATCGCCTGCCGCCACGCTGCTTCATAGGCGTTTCCCGCAAGGCTGCCTATTGGGGCAAGGCGGAGCAACGGGACTGACCCGATTTTGGTTTCCGAGGCACCGAAGGTGATGCCGGCGGTCAGAAGTGGCTGCGGCGACCCCGCGATCCGATCGACCAGATCGCCGCCCCAGCCCAAACCTATGGCGGCGACCTTGCCGGTTGCATAGGCATTGGTGGCAAGCCACCGCACCGTCGCGATCGCGTCGTCGAGTGATGCCAGTCCCTTGGCGATGCAGGCCACGAACCCCGCTTGCGCCAGCGCATCGGTCAGCTCCAGCGAGAATTGGTCTACGCCGTCGATACCGGGAGTGATCAGAATCGCCGGCTGCGGGCCGCGTGCCTTCGCGGGAATCGCCATGAAGCCGTGCAGATCGCCGTTTGGGCCCCGCCAGCGGATGGCGGCTATCCTGGGCGGCGGCGGGCTTTTCGCCGCACCGGCCGGAAACGCAGCCAGCGCGATCGTCTGCGTGACGAAGGCGCGCCGGCCGATCGGCATCGCTAGAAGCTCATCTCGTCATAGATGCGGCTGAGGTCGCCGCCCCATTCGCCATGGTACCGATCCAGCAGTTGCTGCGCCGGGACTTTGCCGCTCGCGACGATCTCGCGGAGCGGATCGAGAAAGCCGGTCTCGTCGTCGCCCGCGCCGTTGAAGCGCTTGCGTGCGCTGAGCCCGGCATTGGCGATGTCCAGAATCTGTGCCCCCAATTGCTGGAAGGTGCGGCCGCGTGGACCGGTCGCGGCAAGCCCCAGCCTCGGCACTTCGGCGCGGATGCGGTGATGATCCTCGATCGTCCAATGCTTGACCTCGTCCCACGCCGCGTCGAGCGCGGCATCGTCGTAGAGCAGCCCGACCCAGAATGCCGGCAGCGCGCAGATCTTGTTCCAGGGGCCTCCATCGGCGCCGCGCATCTCGAGGAAGCTCTTGAGACGGACTTCGGGAAAGGCGGTCGAGAGGTGATCGACCCAGTCGGCGATCCGCGGCTTCTCGCCGGGGAGGACCGACAATCTACCGTCGAGAAAGTCACGAAACGACAGTCCGGACGCGTCGATATAGCCGCCGTTGCGGAAAGCGAAATACATCGGCACGTCGAGCATATAATCGGCATAGCGTTCGTATCCGAAGCCATCCTCGAATACGAAGGGCAGCATTCCGGTGCGATGCGGATCGGTATCGGTCCAGATATGGCTGCGATACGACAGATAGCCATTGGGCTTGCCCTCGGTGAAGGGCGAGTTGGCGAACAGCGCCGTCGCGAGCGGCTGCAGGGCAAGGCTGACGCGGAACTTCTTCACCATGTCGGCCTCGCTCGCATAGTCGAGGTTGGTCTGGATGGTGCAGGTACGCAGCATCATGTCGAGCCCGAGCTGGCCGACGCGCGGCATGTGGCGCAGCATGATCTCGTAGCGGCCCTTGGGCATGATCGGCAGCTCGGAGCGCGCCTTGTCAGGCCAGAAACCGAGGCCGAGGAAGCCCATTCCGAGCTTTTCGCCGATCTCCTTGACCTGGACGAGGTGGCGTCCGGTTTCGGCGCAGGTTTCGTGGAGATTGTCGAGCGGCGCACCCGAAAGCTCGAACTGGCCGGCCGGCTCGAGGCTCACATTGCCGTCGGGCCCGGCGAGCGCGATGATGTTCTCGCCTTCGTAGATGGGCTCCCATCCGAACTTCGTGAGGCCGATAAGCAAGGCGTGGATGCCGCCCTTCTCCTCGTAGGAGGGCGCGTGATGATCGCCTGTCGCGTAGACGAATTTCTCATGCTCGGTGCCGATCCGCCACCGCTCCTTGGGCTTCTCTCCCCCGCAGAAGACGCCAATCAGGTCGGCCCGGCTTTCGATCAGCGGATCGGGGCCCGCATCTGCGCTTCGCGTCGTCATCGTCGGCGCAGATAGCGACGCACGCGGCCGGACGCTAGCGCCAGTCTCCCGCAATCGTCATCCACGCGGCTATCGCGGCGGCCGCCGCCGTTTCAGCGCGCAGGATCCGCGGGCCAAGCGTCACGCCGATCGCGCCCGCTGTGCCGCGAATCAGCGCGCGCTCAGCCGGTGTGAAGCCTCCCTCGGGGCCGATCAGGATTGCGGCCGGGCCCGGCCGGGCGATATCGACCAAAGGCAGACCGCCGGTTTCGTCGGCGAAGATCAGACTGCGGCGGGCGTCCCAATTCCTCAGCAGGGCGGCAAGCTTCACCGGATCGGACAGTTCGGGCAAGGTGGTACGGTCGCATTGCTCGGCCGCTTCGATCGAATGGGCGCGCAGCCGATCGAGATTGAGACGCTCAACGATCGTGCGCTGCGTGATGACCGGCTGCAGGCGGGCGGCGCCCAATTCGGTTGCCTTCTCGACCAGCCAGTCGATCGGTCCCTTCTTGATCGGCGCGAAAAGCAACCACAGGTCGGGCACGCTTTCGCGTTCGCGCAGGCGCGCGGTGATGCGAACTATTACCGTCCGTTTGGCCGCATCGGTTACCTCGGCAAGCCATTCACCCGTACGATCGTCGAACAGCCGCACCGGGTCACCCGCCTTCAGGCGCATCACATTCGCGAGGTAATTCGCCTGGGTGCCGTCGAGCGTGAGCGTCGCTCCATCACCAAGCGGCTGGTCGACGAACAGGCGCGGCGTGCTCGCAGGCGGCCAGGCGGGCGTGGCAGGCATCGATATCCGTTAGCGCCTCACGGCAGAGGGAGGAAGCGCCGCGCCTGTGTTCGCCCCGTCGGCGAAATATGCGTCACCCCAGTGGTGGCTGGGTCTCAGCTGATATGAGCGCGCACGTGCCTATCCGGGATGCCAGCCTTCGCCGGTAATCACGATATGGGGAGGGACGTCGTTATTGTTGCGGAGCCTGATCGGAAGCCGCGCGCGCCGCCTGACGTTCCTCCCGGGTGAGCGTGCCATCGTGGTTGGTGTCCGCGAGGTCGAAGCGGCGACCGGCATTGGCCTGCATCTCCGCCAGCGAGATTTTCCCGTCATGGTCGGTGTCGGCGGCGGCCAGCATTTTCGTCATGCGATTGCCGATCGCGACATCGCCACCACCCTCCGCCATGGCCTTGGTTACCCGGTCGATCTCGGCGGTTGAGACAAAGCCGTCATGGTCGGTATCGAGCCGGTTAAACACCATCCCGACGCGGCTGATCGTCTCGGCGCGGGTCTGGCTGCCGCCCCAATTGCCGCCGGGCACGCCTCCGCCCTGGTCCTGCGCCAGGGCGGGGGCAGCGATCAGGAATGGCAGAGCGAGGGCGAGTCGGCGGTTCATGGCATGATCCTCGAAAGTCGGGCATGGCATAAAGGACGCTCACGGAACCGAAAATGAACGGTGCTTCCGCTGACGCCGCAATTGGGGCAGTGGGCCGGGAATGGCAGGCCCCGATATCGTAGCCGACAGTGAGCATGGCGGTCTGCTCGCCCGATTGCCGGGGAGCGCGCGCGATCTCATTCAGCTTGCGCGGTTCGATCGCCCGATCGGCGCGTGGCTCTTGTTCTGGCCGGGCGCATGGGCGATCGCACTTGCCGGGCAGGCCTTTGCGCGATGGGATCTGATCCTGTGGTTCGCGCTTGGCGCGGTGGCGATGCGCGGGGCGGGCTGCGTCTATAATGATATCGTCGACCGCGATCTCGATGCTCGCGTCGCGCGCACGCGGGAGCGACCATTGGCCAGCCGGCGAATCTCGCTCCGGCTGGCATGGGCGTGGTTGGCCGCCCTCTGCATGATCGGCCTGGTGGTGCTGGTGCAGCTTCCTCCGATCGCGGCGGCGGTCGCGGTTGCCAGCCTCGCGCCGGTCGCGGCCTATCCATTCATGAAGCGGATAATATGGTGGCCGCAGGCGTGGCTCGGCATCGTGTTCTCGTGGGCGGCTTTGGTCGGCTGGGCGGCCGCCACCGCCACGCTCGCCGCGCCGACGCTGTTCCTTTACGCGGGCTCGATCGCGTGGGTAATCGGCTATGACACGATCTACGCGCTGCAGGACGTCGAGGACGATGCGCTCGCCGGTGTCAAATCCTCGGCGCGTGCGCTGGGGAGCCATGCGCGCGCGGGCGTGGCGGGCTTCTACTTGGCGGCGCTTGTTTTGTGGGGCGTGGCGATCTGGAGCGTGCGGCCGGAAGCGCCGGCTTTGGTCGCCTTGCTCCCGGTCGCGTGCCATTTCGCGTGGCAGGTGGCGGGTCTGAAGCGCGAGGATGGAGCAGACGCACTGACGCGCTTCCGCTCCAACCGCTTCGCCGGCCTGCTGATGTTCCTCGCCTGCCTGGTGGTGGGGGCCGCCTCTTAAGCCGCGAGCCGGTCGATCGCGGCTGTTGCCCCGTCGAGCGCCTGCGTACGCTGGTCCGGCCCGACCGCGACACCCTCGGCCACCACGAATTCGGGCGTAATGCCGATAAAGCCGAACACCGCCTTGAGGTAGGTCTCGACATGCTCGTAGCCCGCCGCCGGGGACCCTTCGCTATAGACACCGCCGCGCGACAAGACGACGATCACGCGCTTGCCGCCGGCGAGGCCCTTGGGACCTTCGGGCCCGTAAGCGAACGTCTCGCCCGCGACCAGGACCCGGTCGAGCCAAGCCTTGAGCTGGCTCGGCAAGGTGAAATTATACATCGGCGCGCCGATCACGATCACATCACTCGCCAGGAACTGGTCGAGCAACGCCCGGCTCTCCGGCGAGGCAGCGCGGAAATCGTGGAGCGTGAGATGCGTGATCGGATCGGCAACCAGATCGCGGTAGCTGATTTCCGCTGCGGGATCGGCGGCACGCAACCGATCGACGGCCGCAGCAGTAAGCTGGCGGCTGACCGAGCCGTCGCCGGTAATACTTGAATCCAGATGAAGCAGTTTCATATTGCAGACCTTTCCGGTATCACTTTGTTACCGGGGCACGATATGTAACCACTTATTTGGGCCCACAAGGAGGCACTATTTTGTCACCCGAGCACATCGATGTGACCTTGGCCCAATGTCCGGCCGAACCTTTGGGGCCGCAGCATATCCGTTGTCGCAGCATCACTCCGATTCTCCAGCGGATCGGCGACAAATGGAGCATCCTGATCGTGATGATGCTCGCGCGCGGGCCGCAGCGCTTCAACGAACTCAAACGGCTGGTGGAAGGCATTTCGCAGCGCATGCTGACGCTCAACCTGCGCGGGCTGGAGCGCGAGGGGCTGATCAGCCGCAAGATCTACCCGACCATTCCCCCCAAGGTCGAATATAAGCTGACCGACCTGGGTGAGTCGCTGTGCGCCCATGTCATCGCGTTGGGCCATTGGGCCGAGGAGAATTACGACGCGATCGAAGCCGCGCGGCAGGCATTCGACGCCCGGGAGGGGCGCGATGATCCGCTTCCGTTTGCCGATCTTCCTGCCTAAGTGCGGGCGATGTTTTCCATCACTGATGCCCAAAACCGCGTCGCCGATCTCGTTGCCGCTGCGAAGCGCGCGGGGGCGGACGCCGCCGATGCCGTTTATTACCGCAATGCCTCGACCGAGGTGCAGGTGCGGCTGGGCGTGCTTGAGGATGTCGGCCGATCCGACGGCGAGGAGATCGGGCTCAGGCTTTTCGTCGGCAGGCGATCGGCGAGCGCGTCGTCGTCGGATCTGTCATCGGATGCGCTGCAAGCGCTGGTGGACCGGGCGGCCGCGATGGCGCGGGAAGCGCCCGAGGATGAATATGCGGGGCTCGCGCCGGAGGACCGGCTGCTTGCCGGCGAGGCAGTGCCGATCGACGGGGACGACGGAGAGGATCCCACCCCCGCCGCGCTAAAGGAGCGCGCCCTCGCGGCCGAGCAGGTTGCCCGGGCTATCAGCGGAGTCACGAACAGCGAAGGCGCAGGCGCGAGCGCGGGACGGACGCTGATGGCGCTTGCCACCTCGACCGGATTCGCGCGGGGCTTTACCACCTCGGGTTATGGCTGCTCGGCCAGCGTGATTGCGGGCGCGGGCGCGGGCATGCAGCGCGACTATGCCTATCATTCGACACGGCACCTGAGCGATCTCGACGAGCCGGAGGCAATCGGTCGACGCGCAGGCGAACGCGCGGTCGGGCGGCTCAATCCGGGCAAGCTTGTATCGGGGCCGATGCCGGTAGTTTTCGATCCGCGCGTTGGATCGAGCTTGATCGGGCATCTGGCGAGCGCGATCACCGGTGCCTCAATCGCGCGCAAGACGAGCTTCCTTTTGGGCAAGCGCGGCGAGCAGGTTTTCGCGCCGGATATCGTCATCCGCGATGATCCCCATCGCCTGCGGGGCCTGCGCAGCCGCGCATTCGACGGCGAGGGTTTGCCGACCGGGCCCATTGATATCGTCGCTGACGGAATATTGCGGACCTGGTTGCTCGACAGCGCTTCGGCGCGGCAATTGGGCGAGCCGCCGACCGGACACGCGACGCGCGGTGGCAGCGGTGCACCGGGTGCCGGCACCAGTAACCTGTTCCTTCAGCCCGGCACGGTTTCGGTGGCGCAGCTGATCGGGGATATCCGGCTCGGCGTGTTCGTGACCGAACTGATCGGGCAGGGCGTCAACGGCATTACCGGCGATTACAGCCGTGGCGCGTCGGGCTTCGCGATTCGCGATGGGCAGCTGGCCGAGCCGGTGGCCGAGATCACGATCGCGGGCAACCTTTCCGCCATGTTCCTCGCATTGACGCCGGCCGACGACCTCAAGTTCCGCCGGGCGATGGACGTGCCGACCTTGCGTATCGACGGAATGACCATCGCCGGTGCCTGAAACGCTGATCGAAGCGGTTGCGGCGGTCGCCGCCGAGGCCGGCCAACTCGCGCTTGATCGCTGGGAGAGCGATTTCCGCCGGTGGGAAAAATCCCCGGGCAGCCCCGTCTGCGACATCGATCTTGAGGTCGACGAGTTGCTCAAGCAGCGGCTGAAAGCGATCGACGCCGATGCGGGCTGGCTGTCCGAGGAAACCGCCGACACTATGGACCGGCTCATGAGCCCGCGATTGTGGGTGGTCGATCCAATCGATGGCACGCGCGATTATCTGCGCGGGCGTCCAGGCTGGTGCGTGTCGGTGGCGCTGGTCGAGCATAATCTACCGATAATCGGCGTGCTCGATGCGCCGGCGCGCGACGAGCGCTGGCTCGCGGCCGCCGGCCGCGGCGCGACGCGGAACGGGGCGCTGCTGCGGGCATCGATGCGTGCCGAACTGCCTGGCGCGCGCGTTCCGGCCGATACGCTGCCGAGGATAGACGAGGATTTGATCGCGGTTCCCCGCGCCAATTCGATTGCGCTGCGCATTGCCATGGTCGCAGCCGACGAGGCCGATCTGTGCGCCAGCCTGCGCTGGGGCCACGAATGGGATATTGCCGCCGCGGCGCTGATCGCCGAAGAGGCGGGGGCCGTCGTCACCGACGCGCTGGGCCTGCCGATCCGTTATAATTCACGTGAAGCCGAAGCCTTCGGCATGCTCGCCAGCGCCCCGGCCATTCATACCGCCGCGGTCGCGCGCCTCGCCGAACGCGCCAGTGTCGCGAGCGTCAAACCGCGCTGATCACTTTCGGAACGCGCAGCCGCGGCAGCTCGATCGCCGGGCAGCGGTCCATCACCACCTTCAATCCCGCGGCCTCGGCACGTGCGGCGGCCTCTTCATTGATCACGCCGATCTGCAGCCACACCGATCGGGCGCCCGCCGCGATGGCGTCGTCGACCGCTTCGCCCGCTGCCTGCGAACGGCGGAAGATGTCGACCATGTCGATCGGCTCGCCAATCTGGCCGAGATCGCGCCAGACATATTCCCCATGGACATGTTCGCCGGTGATCTGGGGATTGACGGGATATACGCGATAGCCCCAGTCCTGCAGCACGCGCATCACCCGATAACTCGGGCGGTCTGGCCGGTCGGACGCGCCGATCAACGCGATCGTGCGCGTTTCGGAGAGGAGCTCGGCCAGGTCGGCGTCGGCGGTCAGCGGCATACCACTATAACCGCGCACCGGGTGAAGGGTTCAACCAACGTGCAACCGCTTCGGCAACTGCCGTGAACGGCGCCGGATCGGGCGTTCCAGCATCGGACGCCTTGCGGATCGCGATCGAAAGCGGGATGCGCCCGAGAAAGGGCAAACCCAACCGGCCCGCTTCCACCTCGGCACCGCCGCTGCCGAAGGGATTGGAAATCTCGCCGCAGGACGGACAGGCGTAGCCGGCCATATTCTCGACCAGCCCGATCACCGGAATATTTGCCTTTTTGAACAGATCGATCGCGCGCTCGGCGTCGATCAGGGCCAGATCCTGCGGGGTTGAAACGATGATCGCGGCGGACGGCATATGCTTCTGGATCATCGAAAGCTGCACATCCCCCGTACCGGGCGGCATATCGACGATCAGGACTTCCGCCCCGCCCCAATGCGCGTCGATCAGCTGGCTCAGCGCCTTGCCCGCCATCGGCCCGCGCCATGCGACCGCCTGTCCGGGTGGGACCAATTGGGCGAGCGAGAGCATCGACACGCCAAAATGCGTGCGAACGGGGATGAGCTTGCCGTCGCGAGCTTCGGGTTTCTGGTCGGCATCAAGCAGGCGTACCTGCGACGGCCCGTAAATATCGGCATCCACCAGACCGACCTTGAGACCGATCCGGGCAAGCGCGATCGCGAGATTGGCGGACACGGTCGATTTGCCCACCCCGCCCTTGCCGCTTGCCACGGCGATCATGCGCGGACCGGCCGTGCGTTCGGCGGTCAGCGCGACACGGACCGCGTCGACGCCCGGCAAGCCGAGCAATTCGGCGCGCGCCTGCCGTTCGATGGCCTCGCGCACGGCAGCGTCCAGGCCGCTGACATCGATCACCACATCGACCGTGCCGCCGGTCTGGCGTGGCTGGCCGGCCCTGCGCGCCGTGATCAGGCCCTGGCCGGAGAGAGGATCGATTACGCGGTCGAGCGCATCGGCCAATGGATTGGTTGCAGGCATGCGCGATCCGTAGAGCCTGATCGCGGGCGGCGAAAGCGGCGTCGCCTTATTTGGCGAGCAGCCCTGCAATGTGCCGCACGGCCAGCACATAGCCATGCGGGCCAAGCCCGGTAATCATCCCCGTGACCGCGCCGGTCATCAGCGAATGCGCGCGCCACGATTCGTCGCGGCGATGGATGTTCGAAATGTGAACCTCGACGATCGGGCAGGCGCACAGCTTGAGCGCGTCGAGGATCGGATAGCCCGCATAACTGAACGCGGCAGGGTTGATGACGATACCGGCAGCCGCGGTGCGAGCCTCATGCAGCCAGCCGATCATCTCATGTTCGGCATTGGTCTGGTGGAATCGCAGCGCGAGCCCGCCGGCTTCCGCTTCGGCCAGGCACATCTTTTCGATATCGCCGAGCGTGGTCGTCCCATAAATTTCAGGCTCACGCTCGCCGAGCAGCTCGAGATTGGGTCCGTTCAGTACGAACAGCACAGGCTGGGCCATTCCGTCTCCCCTTGGCATGTCCTTGCGGCGTTTGAACGGGCGGCGCAAGTAGCGCGGCGGAGCGAGACGGTTGACGCTTTCCACGTTGCGGCGCAGCATGGATTCGATGAACGCCATTCCTCCTGTCGCACAAGACCCCGACATCCGTTTTCTCGGGCGGCTGCTGGGTGACGTGATCCGGGCTTATGGCGGTGAAGCATTGTTTCGCCGGATCGAATATATCCGGTCGGCTTCGGTCGACCGTGCGCGCGGCCTTGGCGGCGATGTCGATCCCGGCCTGGACGCGCTCAGCCTGGAGGAAATGCTCGCCTTTACGCGCGGCTTCATGTTGTTCTCGATGCTGGCCAACCTCGCGGAGGATCGCCAGGGCGTAACCGCCGAGCCGGGTGCCGATCTGGCCGCAGCCGTGGATAAATTGCGGGGTCAGGGGATCGACGATTCGACGCTTACGGCGATGCTCGATGGTGGCCTGATCGTACCGGTGCTTACCGCTCATCCGACCGAGGTGCGGCGCAAGAGCATGATCGATCACCGCAATCGTATCGCCGAACTGATGCATCTGCGCGACGCGGGCGCGGCGGAAACGCCTGAGGGCGACCTGGTCGAGCAGGCGATCTACCGCCAGATCGCCTTGCTGTGGCAAACGCGGCCGCTACGGCGCGAGCGCCTGTACGTCGCTGACGAGGTTGAGACCGCGCTGTCTTATCTGCGCGACATATTCCTCCCGGTAATGCCTGCCCTTTATGCCCGTTGGGAGCGTGTGCTCGGCAAGCGGCCGAAAAGCTTTCTCCGCGCCGGATCGTGGATTGGCGGGGACCGCGACGGCAATCCGAATGTTACCGCCGAATCGCTGGAGCTGGCCACCCGGCGCAACGCGGAAACGGTACTTGCCCATTATCTCTCCGTCCTGCACGCGCTCGGGGGCGAGCTTTCGATATCGACCGAGCTGATGGTGACCACGCCCGAGGTCGAGGCTCTGGCCGATGCCAGCCATGATGCCAGCCCTGCCCGCGCCGACGAGCCCTATCGCCGCGCAGTGACGGGAATCTATGCCCGCCTTGCGGCGACCTATGAAGGGGTTACGGGGCGGCCACCGGCGCGGCCCGCGTCGGTCAAGGCCGAACCATATCCCGATGCGGGCGCGCTCAAGACCGAGCTGCGAACCCTCGCCAGGTCGCTGGCCAAGGGTGGCGGCGGTGCCTTGTCTTCGGGCGGTGCGCTCGGGCGGCTGATCCGCGCGATCGAGACGTTCGGGTTTCATCTCGCCACGCTCGATCTGCGCCAGAATGCCGACGTCCATGAGCGGACCGTGGCGGAATTGCTCAGTGTCGCGGGCGTTGAAGCTGATTACCTCGCGCTCGACGAGACCCAAAGAATTGCCTTGCTGCGCGCCGAGCTGGCCACGATCCGCCCCCTCGCCAGCGCTTATGCGGATTATAGCGACGAGGCGGTATCCGAGCTGGCGATCGTGCGCGCCGCTGCCGAAGCGCACCGCCTTTATGGCCGCCAGGCGATCACCGCTTATATCATTTCCAAGGCGGCCACGGTGTCCGATCTGCTGGAGGTGATGATCCTGCTGAAGGAAGCCGGGCTTTATCGGCCCGGTGCCGAGCCGGCCTGCGATATCATGGTCGTCCCCCTGTTCGAGACGATCGAGGATCTCGAACGCGGGCCCGAGGTAATGCGCGACTATTTCGCACTGCCGGAGATCGGCGCGCTCACGACGGCGCGTGGCTATCAGGAAGTGATGGTCGGTTATTCGGATTCGAACAAGGATGGGGGATATCTGACCTCGGTCTGGTCGCTCCACCAGGCGAGCCG
>DATMIP010000371.1:0-4691 GCA_035554515.1 Sphingomonas sp.
GTGGGCGAAGCTGCGCCGCGCCGAACGAGCAGTTCAGGCCGATCGTCACGGGTCGCGCGTGGCGGACCGAGGCCCAGAAAGCCTCGACCGTGTGACCCGACAGGTTACGCCCGCTGAGATCCGTCAGAGTCATTGAGATCATCAGCGGAAGCTCGCGGCCGAGCGCCTGCTCGGCCTCCAGCGCGGCCATGATCGCCGCCTTGGCGTTCAGCGTGTCGAACACGGTCTCGATCAGGATGAAGTCGACCCCGCCCTCGACCAGCCCGTCGATCTGCTCACGGTAGACCGCCTTGACCTCCGCGAAGGTGACTTCACGAAAGCCCGGATCGTTGACGTCGGGCGAGAGAGACAGCGTCTTGTTGGTCGGGCCGATGGCGCCGGCGACGAAACGCGGCCGATGGTCCCGGGCTTCGGCCGCGTCCGCCGCCTCGCGCGCGATCCTCGCCGCGGCAAGGTTCAGATCGCGCACCAAATGCTCCGCGCCATAATCGGCCTGGCTGACGCGGTTGGCGTTGAACGTGTTGGTCGACACCATGTCCGATCCGGCATCGAGATAGGCGCGGGTGATTTCGCTGATGATGTCCGGCCGCGTCAGGACGAGCAAATCGTTATTGCCCTTCTGGTCCAGCGGGAGATCATAGGATCCGCGATAATCCGCCTCGCCCAGCCCGTAGGACTGGATCATGGTACCAAAGGCGCCGTCGGTAAGCAGGATGCGTTCCGCGGCCTCCGCGCGGAACCGGCGGGCGGCGTCGGAGGGAATGCGCGTCATGCGGCTTTCTCCGTGGCATGGTTCGTGGGGCGCAGACCGAGCAGGTGGCAAATGGCGTAGGCCAGCTCGGCACGGTTGAGCGTGTAGAAATGGAAATGCCGCACCCCGCCTGCATAGAGACGGCGACACATTTCGGCGGCGATCGTCGCGGCGATCAGCTGACGCGCGGCGGGATGATCATCGAGCCCCTCGAACAGGCGGTCCATCCAGGGCGGGATCGCTGCCCCGCACATGCCCGCAAATTTGCGCGTCGTCGCAACGTTCGACACGGGCAATATCCCGGGAACGATTTCGGCCGAAATTCCCGTGGCCGCCGCACGATCGCGGAAGCGGAAATAGGTTTCCGGGGAGAAGAAGAACTGGCTGATCGCACGATCCGCACCAGCGTCGATCTTGGCCTTGAGGTTATCGAGGTCTGCCTGAACGCTCGGGCTTGCCGGATGGCATTCGGGATAAGCCGCGACCGATATTTCGAAGGGGGCGATTGCCTTCAGCCCGGCGACCAGCGCCGCAGCATTGGCGTAACCGTCGGGATGCGGCACGAAGGGGGTGCCGATCTGCGGCGGGTCACCGCGAAGCGCGACGATATGGCGCACCCCTGCTTCCCAATAGGAACGCGCAATTTCCTCAATCTCACCGCGGCTCGCCTCGATACAGGTAAGATGCGCGGCGGCAGGAATCCCCGTCTCCCGGACGATTCGAGCGACGGTGGCGTGGGTGCGCTCCCGGGTAGAACCGCCCGCTCCATAGGTCACTGAAAGAAAGCGCGGATTCAGTGGCGCCAGCGTCTCGATCGCGTGCCACAATTGTTCTTCCATCTTCTCGGTCTTGGGAGGGAAGAATTCGAAGCTGACGGTCGCATCGCCCGCGAGATCGGCGAACAGAGGTGCCTCGAGAGCGCGCCGCGCTTCCTCAAGCTGCGATAGGGACGGACCGGTCATGACCAACATATAAAGATTTCTTTATATGTTGGTCAAGAGCGCCAGCCGAAACGAAACCTGCCGGCAAACCAGCAGCATCCCCTTCCAGAGAGGCCGCCGGGCCGCGCGCTCCGGGGGGCGGCGCCCTTCGCTATACCACCCGGCGGCCGGTGAAGAGCTGGATGAGCCCGACGACAAGCGCAACCACAAGCAGAATGTGGATAAGGCTGCCACCGATACCGCCGAGCAGGCCCAGGAGCCAGAGTACGATCAGGATAACGGCGATTGTCCAAAGCATCTCATCTGTCTCCAAGGATAAAGCGAAGTCCGAAACCAACGCCGCGGTAGCAGCCGCGTTCCATGGCACCCGCGCACGACAGGGCGGCGCAGCCTAAGGCTCGAATTCGAGATGCAGGTGGACGGGAAAGGGCGTTCCTTGCGTGTCGATCCGGCCCGGCGCTCCGCCTGCGCGCCGCAACCCGTTCCTGCGCAGCAGGGGTTTCAGGATTCCGGGCAGATTGGCGCGATTGAGATGTGCGCCGAAGCAACTGTGCATGCCATGACCCCACAGCATATATGTCTCCCACGGCCGATCGACGCGGAAACGCGCGGCGGCGGGCACGAACAGAGGATCGAACATTGCCGACAGGTTCGACGCCATAACCATCGTTCCCTGACGGATGTGGCGCGCGCGCAACGTGCCGGGCGCTATCACGGCGTCGCGAAATGCGCGGCGATAGATTACAGGATTGAGCGGGCGAAATCGCAGGGCTTCGAAGACGTAGGCCGCGAACAAGGCATCATCGTCCGCCCGCGCCGCAGCCTGCGCAGCTTCCAGCTCCGACGGTCGATCGAGCAATTCGTCCAGCGCAAGATTGGCGGCGGCAGATGTCGTCGGCAACTCGCCGATCAGCAATCCGATCAGGTTGTTGCGAATATCGAGATCGGTCATGCCCGGCAGTCCACCGGCCTGCATCGTCAGGCAGCGGCCAAGCACGTCGCCGCGCTGCACCCGCTCTGCCTTGCGTGTGGCGATGCAGGTATCCAGCCAGTCACGAAACGCCGCCGCCGCCAGCTGGGCTTTGGCATCGAGTGCGGGGTCAGCCTTGAGATCGATGAACAGATACCAGAACAGGGTCGTCGTCCAATCGACCATCTCCTTCTCCGATGGCCCGGGCGTCCCGAAATAATGGTCAAGCAGGCGCGCCGCGACCGGCAGGGTAAGCATCTGCGGCACGTCGATCCGGCCCGCGGCCTGGCTCACCAGCGCCTCCGCGTTCGCCGCAACGAAAGGTGATGTGATTTCGGCGACGTCCTCGCGGCGCATCGCGAGGCGCATGTTGGATGTGTCGCGAGTGTAACGCGGTGTATCCTGCATCCCGAGGAAGAAGTTCTCGCCCCCGGTGATCATTTCCATTCGTGGGCCGTAGACGACACCGAAATCGGCATCGCGGGTCAGCACGTCGGCGACGTCGCTGCGCCGCGTAATTACGGCAGTGCCGCTATTTTGATAGGCGGTGACCAAGGCCCGAGTCAGGACAAGGTTGGGCTGAAACAGCCGCAGCACGGCAAAGGCGCGGCGCTGACCGGCGGGGCTTGTGAACACGCCTGCGATCCGGCTGCCGAACGTACCGCCCCTCGCAAACAAGGCAAGGAAGCCATTCCCGGCCAGTAAAGCCAGCGCGGCGATCGCCTCCCCGATCAGCACCAGACGGCGCCACAGCGCCAATGGCAGGTTGAACAGCGCCATGATCGAAATCCCCCTCAGGTCGGGTCGACGATGCCCATTCCGATCATCCGGAGCGCCGTCATGCTCGGGATGAAGAAATAATCCCCGCCGCGCGACTCGACCAGCTGGGGGATGCGATCGCACAGGAAGGGCTGACGTCCGCTTGCCGGATCGGTGACGACGACCAGCTTGGCATCTTCGTCATGATTGCCAACGATCGGGCACGTATCGCTGCCGGAATTGAAATCCAGGCCATATTGGATCCACTGCTGCTGCACGAATTCGAATTGGCGGAACAGGCTGGTGCAGATCGCGATGAAGATGATGCCCTGTTCGCCGTCGTCGCGCGGCTGGGCCGGATCGACCTCACCATAAGGCAGGCCGCGGCGCAGGATACGGCGGCGATTGACGAGCGCCGATCCATCCCACGTGCCCGCGTCTGACGATGCCAGATTGGGATCGAGCATGTCGCGCGGATTGGCGCGGCGAAGGTGCGACGTGACCGGACAGACCGATCCCGCCGGGTCCTCGCGATATTTGAAGTCGGTGAATTTGAGCGCGATCTGCGCGAGCCTGGGCTTGTCCTGCGCGGCGTGAGCTGCCGCCAGCTCGGTTTTGAAAGCAACCCATGCGGCATGCGTTGGCGCGGTGGACAAGGGTATGCCGTCGCTCCAGCGGCCGACCATCTTGGCTTTCACCGTTTCGCGCGCCTCTTCGGTCGGGACACGGTACAGCCGCGCGTAGCGATCGCCCGCCTGTTCGATGTAGCGGGCGAAGCTTCCGACATTTTCGTGCAGCTTGCGATAGGCCATGAACGTGCCGTTGCGGCTGAATTCGATAGGCATCGCGGCGCCCGGAATTTCCTGCGCCTCGTCTGGATAGCCGAGCAGGAACTCGCCGGTGGCGAGCGGTGCCCATTGATTGTCGGGCAGCAACTTGCCGCCTCCGATCATCCGCAACCGTTCGGCTTCGCCCGAAAGCTGGCCTTCGAAGACCGGATCGCCGAAGCCGTCGGACAGGCCGAAATGCTCCTTGTTGGTCGGTGTCAACGTCCCGCCGTCGTTGCGCAAAATTGCTGACATATCCTGGTAGAGCGCATCGTCGGGCCCGGTGCCCTTCAGTATCACCACGCCACCATCCGATTCCTCGCACAGCCGCATCAATTCGGCTGTTTCGGCTTCAAGCTCGTCGATCGGCGCACCGTCGGGCTTCATCTCGGCGTTCATCGACACGAGCATGTGGACCCGCGTGTCGCCGCGCGAATTGCGCC
>DATMIP010000372.1:0-2789 GCA_035554515.1 Sphingomonas sp.
CATGATTGAAGCCGAATGGTGGGAGCATGACGACGCCGAGGCGTTCGCCGAAGCGGTAGCGGGCGATATTGGCTTCATCATCGAAAGCGCGCTCGATGCGCGCAACGGCGCCGTCGTCGGCCTTTCGGGCGGCAACACGCCGGTAAAGGCCTATGAAAAGCTTGCGCAGATGAAGCTCGACTGGAAGCGCGTAACGATCTTCCCCGTCGACGACCGGCTGGTGAAGGTCGACAGCCCGCTATCCAATGTAGGCATGCTCGCAAAGATCTTCCTGCCCAAGGGTGGCCGGGTGATGCCGCTCGGTGCCGACAATCCCGATTACAAAGGTGCGGGCAATGCGGCCGACGCGCGCCTGCAGGACTTGCACTGGCCGCCCGACCTGGTGGTTCTGGGCGTCGGCGGCGACGGCCACACCGCCTCCATCTTCCCCGGGCCCGATCTGGAGGCCGCGCTCACCGCGCCGAAGACGCGCCGCGCGATCGGCGTCATGCCCGATCCACTCCCGCCCGAAGCCCCCGTCGCGCGCGTAACGCTCACACGCTCCGCAATATTGTCGGCCAAGGCGCTGATGCTGTGCCTGACTGGCGATGCAAAGCGCGCGATCGTCGAGCAGGCGATCGAGGATGGCGCGGGATCGAAAGTTCCGATTGGCCAGATACTGGCCGAGGCGGAACAGCCGATCGATATACACTGGACACGTTGAGAAGGAGGCGGCGCTTAGTTCAGGGCCGGTCTAACGCGCCGGCTCTCCATGAGTCTGGATCAGCCAGCGCTCGGTCCCCTGCAGGCCGAGCGCGGTGAGGACGCCGGTCGCGTAGGCTCCGGTATCGATCCCGATCCGGTTGGGCCGGATCTCGACCTCGTCGCGCACGGTATGGCCGTGGACCACGACCACGCCATGATCCTGATCGCTGTCGAGGAAGGGGGCGCGGATCCACCGCAGATCCTCCCGATCCTGTTCGTCGAGCGGGACGCCAGGCCGGATACCGGCGTGCGTGAAGAAATAATCGCCGAACTGGATGCCATCATGCATCGCGCGGAGGAAAGCGCGGTGCGCCTCGGGTATGTAGAATGGCAAGGTATCCGGAGCGTAGCGATCGGGCATGTCGAGCACCAGCTGCGGGGCACCATAGCTTTCGAACGTCTCCCGTCCACCATAGCGCAGAAATTGGGGCATATGCGGCGATTCCGGATCGTCGAGCAGCTTGAGAAGCATCTCCTCATGATTGCCCATGATGAAATGGAAGCGGGCCGGCGCGGACGGCACTTTGAGGAACAGATCCACTATCTCGCGCGACTGCGGACCGCGATCGATCAGATCGCCCAGCATGACGACATGCGTTTCGGCGGGACCGCGGGTCGCGCTATCGTGGTCGATCAGCGCGAGCACGTCCTGCAGCAAGTCAAAGCGCCCATGGATATCACCAATCGCATAGACGCGCTGCCCGGCCGGGATCGCGGCGGGCGGGCGCGGCGGCGGTGGCGGCTCCGCTTTCCTGCCCCAGCCGAACAATGCCATGCTCAGCCCTTCACCGGACGGATGGGCGGCACGATGTTGCAGACATCGATTCCCCCGGCCGGCCGCATGTAGAAACTGTCCTTACGATTAGCCCGTGCGGCGACGTAATGCGCGAAACTCATAGTGTCGCTCGAAAGATATTCGAAACGCGGGCGTTGCGCCTCGGCAAGCTCGGATGCCAGCCTGACCGAAACGATCGGCACGCGTTCCTCGGCGGTCTCGTAGAAACCCAATGTGCCGGTGCCGCGCGGTAGCGACGAGAGATGCTCTATCCCCGCAATGACGCGCCCGACGACCGCTATGTTGCGATCCAGCTGGCGCGTCGCGTGGCCGATCACCACATAGAGCTCGGCCCCGGTTCCCGTATCGGGCGCGAGGCCCCGGCCTACGCCAACCATACCATAGCAATGTACCGGCCAGGAGGCGCGGCCGTCCGACGCCAGCGGCCAGCCGGAACGAATATCGACCCATGGCGCATAGGCGTCGCGTTCGTGCCAGCCGAGCGGAGCGCCCGGCCTAATCGTACCGGCGATCTCGGCGGCTATGAAGGCGCGCCCGGCCGCGGTCCGTCGCGACTCATCGGTTGTGTTGCTCAGCGCGACATAATCGCGCTCAGGCACCTTGATCAGCCCGGCAGGCAGCGGCTTCGCTTCCGAAGCATCCCCCCATTGCACGACATAATCGTCCTGGACCCGGTTGACGCTCGTCCGATCCCACCAATGCTCGCGGGCGAGCAGCTTGATATTCGCCACATGCCCGGAGGCGAACGGCGCCGGGACCAGCTGGACAATGACGCGCCGGGGCCGTGCGCGCTGGCCGGGCGCGAGATCCATCACCAGCAGGTCCGCGGCTGGAATTTCGACCCAGTCGGCCGCCGGAGCCTGGCTGACGATCTCAGAGGGTGTTTGCGCGGTGGCGCCGGCAAATGCCCAGGCGCCAAGCAAGGCGAGCAGGGTGGAACGGAGCATAGGTCTTCCTGCCACAGGCAGCCCGCCTTGCGAAACCCTTTCCCCCACTATAGGGCGCATCGCTCCGGCGGAACGGAGCGGTGGCCGAGTGGTCGAAGGCGCTCGCCTGGAAAGTGAGTATACGGCAAAACCGTATCGAGGGTTCGAATCCCTCCCGCTCCGCCATGCGCCGCCGTGCGTTACCCACAAGCCGCTGCGGGTACGCCAGCGTAGTAGATGCGGCGGCGATACGCGGTGAGCAAGTCACGGGGCTTACGATGAAATGGCGGCCTTGCGCCAATGGCTGCCATTCAACGAGGTAA
>DATMIP010000373.1:0-2891 GCA_035554515.1 Sphingomonas sp.
CATGCCCTGCAGGCGCGCCGTGGGGAGAATATCATGCTGCCGCCGACTGGGCCAGGCGAACCGGAGCCGAACGGGCCGGTCGAAATCGACCTGCCTCGACGCGAACCGACCATCGCGCCGGGCGAGGCCACGTTCCCCACCCGAACCATCGCCGGTACCACGCCGGAAAACCCGGCCAGCGGATCGAGGGGGGTGCGCTTCAAGGTGAATGGGCGCGACGTGAACGCGCGCGTCGAACCAAGGGTCACATTGCTCGATTGCTTGCGCGATCACCTACATCTGACCGGAACAAAGAAAGGCTGCAACGAGGGCGCGTGCGGCACCTGCACCGTGCTGGTCGACGGCAGACGGATGAACAGCTGCCTTACGCTCGCCGTGCAGTGCGAAGGGCGCCAGATCACGACGATCGAAGGGATCGGACCGCCGGAAGGCCTCCATCCGGTCCAGCAGGCATTCATCGACCATGACGCCTTTCAATGCGGCTATTGCACCCCCGGACAAATTGTCTCTGCCATAGCCTGCATTGCGGAAGGCCATGCGACCGACGCCGATTCGGTGCGCGAATGGATGAGCGGGAATATCTGCCGCTGCGCCGCTTATCCGCAGATCACCGCCGCGGTGCTTGCCGCTGCGGCGAAGATGAAGGCTTAGGGCATGCGCAACTTCGATTATGGAATCGCGCACCGGCCCGAGGACGCCTTCGCGGCAGACGGTGCGACGACGATGGCGATCGCGGGAGGGACCGAACTCCTCAACTGGTTCAGGCTGGGCATCGCCGCGCCCGCCGGGGTGATCGACATCGGCTGCATCGAAGGATTGGATGCGATCGAGCGGCGGGGCGATCGCATTTCGATCGGCGCGCTGGCAACGCTCAATGCGGTCGGCGAGCATCCCCTCGTTCGCGAGCATGCCGCGGTTCTGGCCGAGGCCTGCCTCGCCGCGGCATCCGCCCAGATCCGCAACCGCGCCACGATTGGTGGCAACGTCCTCCAGAAAACGCGATGTGCCTATTTTCGGGCGGAGGCCCCCTTGCCCTGGGGCTGCAACAAGCGCGTCCCCGGCAGCGGCTGCGCGGCGCGGAACGGGTTGAACGATCGGCACGCTATATTCGGCTGGACCGATGCGTGCGTCGCCACGCAACCCTCGGACCCGGTCGTCGCGCTGGCCGCCCTCGATGCCCAGATCGAGATCACGGGGCCCGGCGGGCAGCGCATGCTGGCGGCCGCCGAGCTTCATCTTGCCCAGGAGGAAGCTCTCACAGCCGGCTTGGATCCCGCACGGGCCGAAACGTCGCTTCGGCCGGGAGAATTGATCATCGCCTATCATCTCCCGATCCGGGCGGGCGAACAATCCGCCTACGTAAAAGTGCGCGAACGGGCGAGCTACGAATATGCCCTTGTTTCGGCGGCGGCGATATTGGCGATCGAGGATGGCAGGATCACACGCGCTTCGATTGCGCTGGGCTCGGTCGCCCAGAAGCCATGGCGCGTGCCACGGGCCGAAAGTGCGCTTGTGGGCCAGGCGCCGACGCGCGATGCGGCGCTGCCCGTGTTGCTCGAAAGCCTGGGCGATGCGCGCCCGCTCGCGCACAATGCCTATAAGGTAAGGATGGCGGCCGGCGCCGCGGCGCGTGCGATCGTCCTGGCGGGAGCGTCGGCATGAGCATCGGTACAGCCACGCTTCGAGTCGAAGGTCCGGTCAAGGTAACCGGTGCGGCCAGATATGCGGCGGACAATTATCCCGCAGGGGTGCTCCATGCCGCCATTGTCGGATCGCCCGTTGCGGCCGGCCACATCACAGCGATCGACACCAGCATGGCCATGGCCGTACCCGGCGTGGTGCATGTGATGACGCATGAGAACGCCTCCGAATTGGGCGAGCTCCAGGCTCCGGTGGCGATCACACATTTCCCGCTCCAGACCGATGAGATACAGTGGGAGGGCCAGGCGATTGCGCTCATATTGGCCGAAACCATCGAGGCGGCCGAGGAAGCGGCGCCTTTGGTCCGGGCCACGATTGCTCCCGTTTCCGCGCTCGTTCCGGGCAAGGGGCGGCTGGAAACGCCACCGGACACCGTGATCTGGATGGTCAACGGCACGAAAGGCGACCCTGAGCGCGGCTTCGCCCACGCCGACATGCGGTTGGAGCGATCCTATTTCCAGCCAACGCGCAACCATAATCCGATGGAAACCTCGGCCTGCGTCGCCGAATGGCAGGATGGCCATCTGACGCTGTGGGATTCGACCCAGTTCAGCTTCAACCCGGTTCAGGCCATGGCCATGGCGTTCGGTATGCCCAAGGAAAATGTGCGCGTCATCGCACCCCACACGGGCGGCGGTTTCGGGTGCAAGGGCTATGTATGGCCGCACGAGATATTGGCGGCGCAGGCCGCGAAGCTCGCACGACGTCCCGTCCGCCTCCAGCTTACCCGCGCGCAAATGTATTCGATGGTCGGTCACCAGCCCGAATGCCGCCAGACGGTGACGCTGGGCGCCACGAAGGATGGCAAGCTCACCGCGATGCGCCACATCGCGATCAACACGACCTCGATCGCGGACATGCAGTTCGAAGGTCCAGGGACCGCGACGCGGACCTATTATGCCTCCCCCGCAATCGACATCAGCCATCAAGTTGAGCGCGTGAACCTCGTCTTGTCGACCCCGATGCGGGCGCCCGTCGAAGGGCCGGGTAGCTGGGCCCTGGAAAGCGCGATGGATGAGCTCGCGCGCGAACTGGAAATGGATCCGCTCGATCTGCGCCTCGCCAACTTCGCCGAGGCGGAGCCGTTCGACGGCAAGCCCTGGTCGTCCAACAGGCTCCGCGAGGCTTATGCCGAGGCAGCCGAACGGTTCGGCTGGCGCAAGCGGCACGAACTGCCGAAACAGGACGGC
>DATMIP010000374.1:0-3333 GCA_035554515.1 Sphingomonas sp.
AACCGGGCATGTCTTCCTCCAATGCTCAAATTACTTTCGGCGATGGGCGCCGGATACCCGAGACCCACCGCCGTTACTTCAGAAGCTGTAACCGACCTTGATACCGTATTGACGTGGCGGGCCGTAAATCCGGTACGCGCTATCCTCGATGCCCGCGACATAGGTCTGGTTGGAGACATTGGTCGCGTAGGCGGCGACCGAAATATTGTCGTGCTCGTAGGTCAGGCGGGCCTCCCACTGGCGGAAAGGCCGGAGGCGCTCGAACGAACGCTGGAAGACGGACGCCCATTGCTGACCGATATAGGAATATTGGGCACGCGGCGTGATGCTGTCGCCATTACCCAATTCGGCGCGATATTCCGCCCCGATCGAACCCGTCCAGTGCGGCGAAAGCGGAAGCGGGCGTCCGCCAATCTGTACCGGGGTAGTCGCGCCGAGAGGATCGACGAGGGCGACCGGATCGAGCTTGCTATGAAGGTAGGCGGCCGAGCCATCGATCGAAAGGCCGCCGAAGGTCGCCTGCACCTGGCCCTCGACGCCCCAGAATTTGTCGTCGCCGGCGTTCACGATGCCTTCGAGATGGGTCAGGGGGTTGATGGTGTTGACCTGGACGCCCTTATAGACGTCATAATAGCCTGAGAGCTGCGTCCGGATATGGCGGTCGAGGAAGGCTGATTTCAGCCCGGCCTCGTAATTGTAGATCGTCTCCTTGCCGAAGGAAGGGGCGCCGCCGAAATTGGTGCCGCCCGCGCGATAGCCCTTCGACGCGGTGACATAGAGATTGTGGTTCGGATTGATCTCGACGTTCGCCCCCAATTTCCCGGTCCACGCGTCGGTTTTGGCGGCGCTGTCGAACGGATTGACCGGCCGATCGGGCAGGAAGAGCAACGCGAGTGTCCCTTTGCCCCAATCCTTATCCTTATTGTAGCGGATGCCGCCGATCAGCTGGACATTGTCCGTCACCTTGTAGGTGAGTTGTCCAAAGACGGCCTCGTTGCGGGTGCGGGGAACGCCGTTGATTTCGATGGCGCCGTTGTTGAAGAAGCCCTTCGAGAGCTTGGTAAGCTCGAAATAATAAGCGCCTACCACCCATTGGGCAGGGCCGCCGCCCGTCGAGATCAGGTTGAATTCCTGCGAAAATGCCGGTTGGACGATGGCCTGCCGCGAGGCGGGTGTCACGGCGGACGTCCCGTCCTGATCGTAGACGTTGTTGATCCGGTTATACTGATAGCCGGTCAAGGACCGCAATTGAATGCCGTCGGTCAGCTGGATCTTCACTTCCGCGGAAAGACGCCGCGAGGTCGTGTCGGCTTTCGCGTTGACGTCCGTACTCGTGGTATAGGCATCCGCGATCGGGTCGGTGAGCGGCTTGCGCGCGATGCCATCGGTGCGCAGATTGAAGAATTCACCGCGCAGTATGACTTCGAAAGCGTTGCTGGGCTTGTAGTCGAGCGTCAGTCTGGTTGCCACACGGCTGAGATTGCCCGGCTGGAACGATGTCTTGGAAGAAGAACCAGGCGTGATAAGATTGGTGGTATAGCTGTTACGGCTCTCGACATAGCTGGCCACCCGCGCGGCGAGCACATTGCTTATCGGAACATTGAGTGCCGCTTCGGCCGTATAGTGATCGTAATTACCATATGAAAATTCCGCATGTCCGCTCGTGTCGCCGAACTTGGGCGTCTGGCTGACCACGAAGATCGCGCCGCCGGTCGCGTTCTGGCCTGCAAGCGTTCCTTGCGGACCGCGCAGCACCTCGACACGTGCGATGTCGTAATAAGGCGTCTGTAGCCCGAGCTCGCGCGCGAACAGGCCATCGATGTGATAGGCGACGCCGGTCGACAGCCCCGGCTGCGACGCATTGAGTCCGATGCCGCGAATGTTGACATATTTCGTCAGGCCGACTTCCTGCACGGTCATCGACGGCGTGATACGCTGAAGATCGTTCACCTCGGAAATGTTCTGCTTTTCAAGCGCTGCCGCCGTCACAACGGTCAAGGCGATCGGCGTACGCTGCGCGTTTTCCGAGCGGCGCTGCGCGGTCACGATGATTTCCCCGGCCTCTGCCGGTGCCGCGGCGGGCGGGCTCGCTCCCGCGGGGGCATTCGCTTCCTGTCCGAATGCGGCTGACGAGAAGGCAAGCGAACTGGCCCCCATCAGAAAGACGGCGGTAAGCCTCAAGCTTGTCATAGACCCTCTCCTGTATCACTTTATGGTTTGTTGTAACCGTATTGCGGTCTATTCTGTCCGCGATCCGGTTGTCAAGAGAGCTTTGCGCAGAGGCGCCGACAGGCTCTCTCCCGCCCGCACTTTTCGTAGCGGCGCCGACGTCGCGAGCATGCGGACGGGGGGACGCAATGCACGGCCGCGAAGCGCGAACACATGCTGGTGAAACCCTTCGCGGTGGCCTTCGCGCTCGCGCTTATGTCCACCGGAAAGCGTTCGCCAATCCGCTCTGGCAATTCCTCGGTGATATAGGACCATATGCGATAATGGTGCGCGTAAGGCGGTTCGGTCGGATCGACATAGCAGCCGGCACCCCTGCGCCCCGCGGCGAGGTATCGGGTGCCACAAAGATCAGCCCGCATTCCCCGCAGGCGCGGCGATCCTCGCCCTTTTTCGCGACATTGGAGTGGGTGCAGGTCAGCGCCGACAGGTACCACCACCGGCGAGTGGCCGCCGGACGATGTTCAGGCACGAAACCGAAAACGACATCGGTGTGCCAATCGCAGCGCTGTGGTGGGTGAAAACGCCCTGTTCGCCGCCGTGGCTGCGGTTGACGCTGACCTGCTCCTTACTCTCGCCGCTTCCCGATTAGACGAAGGTGTAGGCGCAGATCTTGTTGCCGCCCGGATCGCGGAGATAGGCGGCATAAGCGCCGGGCAGATGGCTTCGAGCGCCAGCCGGGCCTTCATCTTTACCGCCTGCGGCCATGCCAGCATTGTGAAAGGCTTCGACCTCGTCGGTGCCTGCTGCCGCGAACCCGATCGTTACGCCGTTGCTGGAGGGTGCCTCGCCGTTGCCGGGGGTGAGCACGATGAATGCCGGCTTGTCCTTGCCGTAGAGCACCATGGTCTCGCCAAATGGTCCGAGATTCTTCACGCCGAGCGGCGCGAGCGCGGCATCGTAGAACTTAGTCGAGGCGGCCAGGTCGATCGCGCCGACGCAGGCGTGCGAAAACACGCCGTCACCAGAAATCACTGCCATGTCTGTTCTCCTTCTTCGGTTGCTCGGTTCAGCTGACCACGACGCCGCGGATGCTTGTCCCCGCATGCATCATGAATGCTTGTTTCAGAGAGATAAATAGATCATTTGGAAACTTATTATTTTTCC
>DATMIP010000375.1:0-2558 GCA_035554515.1 Sphingomonas sp.
GAGAAATGCTTCTTCCCAAGTGAAACCGACTCTATCCCACCAACGCGAGGCGCGGAGGATCCAGCGGTTCGAGCTCGACCGCGACGATCCCCGGCAGACGTTCGATCGTTTCGACCATTTCGCCGTCCAGACGGAAATCGCGGCCGATTCGCAGGCGCGCCTGCCGGCTGCCGGTTGGGACGATCAGATGAATTTCGCCGCGGCCGCCTCCGGCATCGGCAAGGAGGGTCGCGAGCGCCGGGAGCGCGGTTTCATCGGCCAGCTCGATTTCCATGCGCAACCTCGCATTGGTGGAAAGGCCGTCGAGCGGGCGGGCGGCGCGCACCGTAATCCGCGGCGTCTCCTCCCCCGGACGCTTGTCGGCCTCGACCGAGAGCAGCAGACAGGTGCCGTTGCGCGCGGCATTTTCCATTTCGGTCGACGCCGCATCGTCGAACGAACTGGCGATAAATTGTCCCGAGGCGTCCGAACAGGTGGCGAGCAGGTAGCGATTGCCGCGGGCGGATGTGCGCCAGCGCGCCTCCTCGACGAGCGCGGCCATCCTAAGCGTGGCGCGCGGCTGGGGCCGCCCGCGCGCGTCGCGCTCAGGTTCCGATGGGGCGCCCATCTGGCCGATCTGTTCGAACGTACGGACACCCTCGCTGCGCGCGACGTGGCGATAACGATCGGTCGGATGTGCCGAGAAATAAAAGCCGAACGCTTCCTTTTCGGCGGTCATCCGCTCCGCAACCGACCATCGCGCATCCCTGGGCAAGCGGATCGGCGGGACGCCGGCCTGGGCTTCCCCGCCAAACAGGCCGCCCTGCCCGCTGGTACGCGCCTCATGCGCGCTGGCGGCATGGGCCAGGATGGTCTCGGCAGCCGCGAACACCGCGGCGCGATCGGGGATGATCGCGTCGAAGGCCCCTGCCCCCGCCAGGCTTTCCAGCTGGCGGCGATTGAGCAGCCGTGGATCGATGCGATCGGCAAGATCGTCGAGACTGGCAAAGGGGCCATTGGCGCGGCGTTCGGCGACGAGTTGCTCCATCGCCTTTTCGCCGACACCCTTGAGTGCGCCGAGAGCGTAACGGACGGCGCCGTTGAGCGCGGGGGATGCGGGGGAAGTGGGACCGCCCCCCTCTCCTAAAGGGGAGGGGCTTGAGGGGCTTTGAATGCTTTCGGGATATTCCACCGAAAATTCCGCTTCCGACAGGTTCACGTCCGGCGGCAACAAGGCCACGCCCGAGCGGCGCATATCGTCGGCCCAGATGGCGAGCTTGTCCGTCAGGCTGAGGTCGTAGCACATCGAGGCGGCGAAGAATTCGGGCTGGTGGTGCACCTTGAGCCAGGCGGTCTGATAGGCGAGCAGCGCGTAACCGGCGGCATGGCTCTTGTTGAAGCCATAGCCCGCGAACTTGTCGATCAGATCGAATAATTCGTTGGCCTTGGGCGCGGCGATCGCATTGGCGGCGCAGCCGTCGATGAAGCGCTGGCGCTGCGCGTCCATCTCGGCCTGGATCTTCTTGCCCATCGCGCGGCGCAGCAGATCAGCCTCGCCGAGGCTGTAGCCGGCGAGGATCTGCGCCGCCTGCATGACCTGTTCCTGATAGACGAAGATGCCGTAGGTCTCGGCGAGGATCGTCTCGAGCATCGGATGCGGATATTCGATCCTGGCGCGCCCGTTCTTGCGGTCGCCGAACATCGGGATATTGTCCATCGGGCCGGGGCGGTAGAGCGAGACGAGCGCGATGATGTCGCCGAAGCCGGTCGGGCGGACGGCGGCCAGCGTGCGGCGCATCCCTTCAGATTCCAGCTGGAACACGCCGACCGTGTCGCCCTTCTGAAGCAAGGCATAGACCGCCGGATCGTCAAGCTCGAGCGCAAGCAGATCGAGCGTCACCCCCTTGGCGGCAAGCATCTCAACCGCCTTCTGCAGCACCGACAGCGTCTTCAGGCCGAGGAAATCGAACTTCACCAGCCCCGCCGCCTCGACATATTTCATGTCCAGCTGTGTGACCGGAAATTCGGACCGGGGATCGCGGTAGAGCGGGACGAGCTGGTCGAGCGGCCGGTCGCCGATCACGACGCCGGCGGCATGGGTCGAGCTGTGGCGCGGCAGGCCTTCGAGCTTCATCGCGAGATCGAACAAACGGCGAACCTGCTTGTCCTGCTTATATTCGGCGGCAAGTTCGGAAACGCCGTTGAGCGCGCGATCGAGCGTCCAAGGATCGGTCGGGTGGTTGGGCACGAGCTTGGCGAGGCGATCGACCTGACCATAACTCATCTGCAGGACCCGACCGGTGTCCTTGAGCACGGCGCGCGCCTTCAGCCGCCCGAAGGTGATGATCTGCGCCACATGATCGCTGCCATATTTCTGCTGGACGTAGCTGATCACTTCGTTGCGGCGGGTTTCGCAGAAATCGATGTCGAAATCGGGCATCGACACGCGTTCGGGATTGAGGAAGCGCTCGAACAGCAAGCCCAGCTGGAGCGGGTCGAGATCGGTTATGGTCAGCGCCCAGGCGACGACCGAACCCGCGCCCGATCCACGTCCCGGACCGACTGGAATGCCCTGCTCC
>DATMIP010000376.1:0-3955 GCA_035554515.1 Sphingomonas sp.
GAATCTCGCCGACCTTCGACACGCCCTCGCCGTACATGATGTCGAACTCGACCTGCTTGAACGGCGGAGCGACCTTGTTCTTCACGACCTTCACGCGGGTCGTGTTGCCAATGATGTCGTCGCGATCCTTGATCTGACCGGTGCGGCGGATGTCGAGCCGGCACGAGGCGTAGAATTTGAGCGCATTGCCGCCGGTCGTCGTCTCCGGATTGCCGTACATCACGCCGATCTTCATGCGGATCTGGTTGATGAAGATGACGAGCGTGCGGCTGCGGCTGATCGAGCCGGTGATCTTGCGCAGCGCCTGGCTCATCAGCCGCGCCTGCAGGCCGACATGACTGTCGCCCATCTCGCCCTCGATCTCGGCCCGCGGCACCAAAGCCGCAACCGAATCGATCACGAGCACGTCGATCGCGTTCGACCGCACGAGCGTGTCGGTGATCTCCAGCGCCTGTTCGCCCGTATCCGGCTGGCTGACGATGAGGTTGTCGACATCGACGCCAAGCTTCTTGGCATAACCCGGATCGAGTGCGTGCTCGGCATCGATGAAGGCGGCGGTGCCGCCGGCCTTTTGCGCCTCGGCGATCGCGTGGAGGGCGAGCGTGGTCTTGCCCGAGCTTTCCGGCCCGTAAATCTCGACGATGCGCCCGCGCGGCAGGCCACCGATGCCGAGCGCGATGTCGAGCCCGAGACTGCCGGTCGAGATCGCCTCGATCTCGATCTTCTCGCGGCTGCCGAGCTTCATCGCGCTGCCCTTGCCGAAGGCGCGGTCGATCTGCGCCAATGCGGCGTCGAGCGCCTTCTGCCTCTCGCTCGTGCTTGCCATATCGCCGTCGATCACCTTCAGGGAAGCCGCCATTATTCCAGCCCTTGTCGCTAGAGGAAGTCGCTCACACGTTCAACGCGTGAAGGGCTTCGTACACGAAATGTTCTGAAAGAACAAGAGGGGAACTTAATTCGTCGAAATTCCTTCGAGAGCCGCCTGGACACCATCCAGCGTGAACGGCTTGGCGAGCTGTGGCGCGTCGGCATGGGCGGAGGGCGGCGGCTCCAGCTGACCGCCGCTCGCGATCAGAAAGGGGATTGAGGTCGCCTTCAACGCATCCGCCACCGGCCAGCAGGCGCCGTCGCGCAGGTTGACGTCTAGTATGGCCACGTCGAAGCCGCCCTCCGTCACCCTTGTGAGCGCGTCGGCGACACTGTCGGATGTTCCCGCAAGCGTGTGGCCGAGTATGGCTATGAAATCCTCGATCATCATCGCGATGAGCGGTTCATCCTCAATGACGAGGACAGACAAGGGTGCGATCATTCTGCGCGCCTTAGTGCGCCAAGTGACCGTCGCATAGGGAAATTCTCGGTCGACTGCCGCCGATCAGGCGGCGGGGGGCGGCAGCATCGCGTCGCGCGCGGCCATGCCCAGCTGCTGGACCGAAAAAGGCTTGGGCAGGAACAAGACGCGATCGATGTCGATCGACTTGCGCAGCTGCTCTTCGGCATAGCCCGACATGAACAATATCTTCAGGTCGGGATATTTAGCGCGCGCGGCGCGCACCAGGGTCGGCCCGTCCATCGTCGGCATGACCACGTCGGAGATGAGCAGGTCGATCGCGATCCCTTCCTCGAGCAGCTCGAGTGCCTCTTCGCCATTGGTCGCGGTCAACACCTGATAACCCTGCCGGGTCAGCGCGCGTTCGGCGACGGCCCGAACCATCGCTTCGTCCTCCACCAGCAGGATCGTGCCGGTGCCCCACATATCCCCCGCCGGCTCGACCCGGACCGGCGCCACCGGCTCGGGCTCGGCGGCTGCATGGTGGATCGGAAGATAGATGACGAAGCTCGTGCCCTTGCCGACTTCGGAATCGGCGAAGATGAAGCCGTCAGTCTGCTTGACGATGCCGTAGACCGTGGACAGGCCGAGCCCGGTGCCCTTGCCGACCTCCTTGGTCGTGAAGAAGGGCTCGAACACCTTCGACAATATCTCGGTAGGGATGCCCGTGCCCGTGTCGGACACGCGCAGGCCGGTATAATCGGCGACGGGCAGGATTTCGCTGCGCATTCGCCGCACCTCGGCCGCTGAAACCCGGAAGGTTTCCAGCGTGAGCGTGCCGCCTTCGGGCATGGCGTCGCGGGCATTGACCGCGAGATTGACGATCACCTGTTCGAGCTGGCCGGGGTCGGCGCGGACCAGGCCGAGGTTGCGGCCATGCTTGACCTCCAGCTTGACCGTCTCGCCGAGCAGGCGGCGCAGCAGGTTCGAAATCTCGGAGATGATGTCGGGCAGCTGGAGGATCTGCGGGCGCAAGGTCTGCTGGCGCGAAAAGGCGAGCAGCTGCCGCGTCAGCGATGCCGCTCGGTTCGAATTATGCTTGATTTGCTGGATATCGTCATAATCCATGTCGCCGGGCGTGTGGCGCATCATCATCAGGTCGCAATGGCCGATGATCGCGGTCAGGATATTGTTGAAATCGTGCGCCACGCCGCCGGCGAGCTGGCCGACCGCCTGCATCTTGGTCGCCTGCGCGATCTGGCGCTTCAGCTTCGATTCCTCGCTATTGTCCTTGAGGCTGAGCAGGACCGCCGCGTCGCCCAATCCCTTGGCATTGGCGATCGTGAGCGCGACAGGTTCGTCGGGGCGGAATTTGAGGCGGACGGCAAGGTCGCCCGGCAGCGCGCGGCCGGCGGCGAAGCGGCGCACCGCATCGGACACGATGCCCTTGTCCTCATCGGCAACGAGATCGCTTGGATAGACCGCCTGATCGTCCGGACCGAGGCCGGCGGCGCGGCGGAAGGCGTGGTTGAGAAACAGGAAGCGCCCGTCACGTTCGACCAGCGCGAGCCCGAGCGGCAGCATCGCCAGCAGCTCGTGAAGATGGACGGTAGCCGCGCCGCGCGCGGCGGCGGCGGTCATCGCGTCGGGATCCTCGTCGAACAGCAGGAAGACGCTGGGGCCCTGCGCGAGATCGTCGTCGAGAGGGATGGGCACGATGCGCAACGGCGGCGCTTCGGGCGCATCGCGCGCGATCCGCACCGCCCCGTCATCGCCCGCCTCCAGCAGCTCGACCATGTTGGTGCCGGCGGGATCGAGCGTCGCATCGCCGAGCGCGCGAAAGATGAAAACATCGTTGGCGGCGATGATCACACCCTGGGCATCGACCAGCACCATCATGACGCCGGCCGCACCCAGTTTATCGCCGCCCGATCCATCGAGCAAAGCGCGGACCAGGCCATATTCGTTTTGTGGACCGGTGCGCCGGAAGCGCCAAACGAGATGATCGTCACGGCGGCCGGCGCGGCGGAGCAGCGCGCGGGCCGCGCCATCTTCGAAATGGAGATTGTCGACCTCGGCGTGCCCATCGCGCATCGCGATCCGCGCGGCGGTGGCGAGGCGCGCCAGATTGGCGTCGGCCAGCGGGAGTTCGCCGGGCGTGAGAGGCCTTCCGAACATGGCTTCGAAGGCCGGGCTCATGCACACCAAAGCACCGTTGCGATCGGTGATGATCGTCGCGTCCGCACCATCGGCAAGCGCAGCGTTGAGAAGCGTCCAGTCGCGCGGTTCCGCGACCGCCTCGGCACGGGAACGCAGCAGCATGGCCGCGGCGAGCAATGCCCCCGCCAGCAACAGTGCGGCGAGGCCGACAACGAAGGTTTCGGGGGCGACTTGCGACCATAAAAGCAGCAGGGTCGTGGCCGCCAGCAGCCCGACGACAAGCGACACCGCACGCCCTTCCCCCGCTTTGGGAGAGGGCAGGAAAGGCAATAGTGGTGCGCGCGTTGCGATCGGACTTCCCCCTAAATCATGGCCGGCTTACCAGACCAGGACGCGCTGGTCGGGTGCGAGATACATCTTCGCGGTGGGCGAGGGTTTATAGGCATCGTACCAGGGCGCAAGATTGCGTACGATCCAGCTGCGCTGGACCGATGGCGAGTGCGGATCGGTGAGCAGCCGCTGGCGCAG
>DATMIP010000377.1:0-7355 GCA_035554515.1 Sphingomonas sp.
GCTGCTGGGACGGCTTGGCGCGAAACTGCCCAGCGACGCGATCGAAGCGAGCGGGGACAACGCGCGCGGTTATTGGGAATCGGCCGGCTTGGTCAAGGCCGACGATCAGGTGCTGCGTGTTGGCCGGTCGAGCTGGTTTGATCCGCGCCCGCTCGATCTTTCACGGCTCGGCACGTCGGCGATCGATTCGCGCATGAACCGCATCCGCGAGGCAATCGAGCGCGGCTGGGGCTCGGCACCCTTGTTGGCGATCAAGGATCCGCGCCAATGCCGCTTCGTCCCCCTCATTGCTGAGATACTGGCAGGAATGGATGTCGAGCCGCGTGCCGCGATCATGCTTCGCAATCCGGCTGAGATTGCCCGCTCGCTCGAAAGCCGGGACGGGACCACGGCGCCTTTCGCCCACCTTCTGTGGCTCCGCCATATGATCGATGCGGAGCGCGCGACGCGCGGCATGCCGCGCACAATAGTCGATTATGACGCCATGCTCGACGACTGGCGGGGAACGCTGGCCCGGATCGCTCCGCTCGCCGGTCGCGACGGCTGGCAACCGGCCGAGGCCGAGGCGGCGGAGATCACGGCCTTTCTCGATCCAGGGCTGCGCCATCACCGCGCGGATCGGCCGACCGAACTCGAACAGCCGCTGGTGGGGATTGTGGCAGCGGTGGATGAAGCGCTGCGTGCCCTGACGATTTGCGACGATGAAGCGGCGCGCGGGCGGCTCGATCAGGCTTATGCCCTGCTCGAGGCAGTTCCGTGGCTCGAAGGCGATATCGTCCATGACGAATTGCGCCACCGGCGTGTCGCCCCCGATCCGGCTTCCAGGGCGGACATTGACTCGCCGACACCACCTCCAGCCCCCGTCGCACCGCCGGCGTCCGATCCTTCTGACGATGCAGGGCTGATCCGCGCGAGCGGATTGTTCGACGTCGATTGGTATCTGGCGCATTATCCGGATGTCGCGGCGAGCGGACTCGATCCGATCGATCATTATCTTCGGATCGGCGCTGCGCTCGGCTACAATCCGGGCCCGTTGTTCGATACCTATCATTATGCGCGCCAGATGGCCGCGCGGAGCCGCGCGGTGGGCGAAGCGATTTGACGCGCGCGGCGATCCATCTCCATCTTTTCTACCCCGACATAGCGCGCGACCTGATCGATCGGGTGGCGCGGCTCGGGCGCAGCGATATCGACGTGCTCGCGACACATGTAGGTCCGCTCGATCCGGAGCTCGATCGCGCGCTCGACAAAATCCCGGGACGCGTAGTGCGGATCGAGACGCCCAATCGCGGTTGGGACATCGGCCCCTTGCTCCACCTGCTGCCGCGCATCTTGGAAGAGGGATATGACGCGGTCTGCCACCTCCACACCAAGAAGGGCGATTCAGGCTTCGCTGCTGCGTGGCGCGAAATGGCGTATGACGGGCTGATCGCGGACGCCGATCTGGTCGACCGGATTCTCGCTGCCTTTGCCGAACGGCCCGATCTCATGATCCTGGGACCGAAGACGCTCTTTAAATCCTCTGCTGCGCACCAGTTTCGCAATGCCGAAATCATCTCGGCGCTCGCGCCGAAGATGCTGTCGCCCATGTTTCCGGTCGCGGACTGGGGCTTCTTTGCAGGGACCTTTTTCTGGGCACGACCTCGCCTCCTCGAGCGCGTCGCGCGGGTTGCGGATTTTGGCGGCGAAGGCAGCGAACGCGATGGGACCCATGCCCACGCCCTGGAGCGCCTGTTCGGACTGGCTTCGGTCGCCGATAATGGATCGGTTGGCCTGGTCGATAGTCAGCGCGAGATCAGCATCCTGCCCGCGCCGGGGGATCCCAGCCACGAGCCGATCATCAATACCCTTGCTCTGCACCGGTCGAGCGGCGGGGTGGCCGCACCGCCCGATCCCGAACTCTCCGCCTTCGTCGCCGCGCACAACCCGCTGGTCCATTACATCCGCCATGGCCGGGATGAGGATGCACTCGATCCCAATCCATTTTTCGCGACGCGTTGGTATAATCGCGTGCAGGACGACATGTACGCGGCGGGAATGCACCCGCTCCATCATTATATCCTTCACGGCGCCGCCGAGGGGCGCTCGACCGGGCCGCGGTTCGACACCGAATATTATCGCCGCACGCATGGCGTGGCGGGCGACGCTCTGCGCCACTTTCTCGAAACCGGGCTCAGTCAGGGGCTGGCGACAGCGCCGCCGACCCAGGCGGTCGATCGAGACCCCAATGAACGCCCTTGTCGCTTCTACAAGCGTTTCGACGTCGCCGCCGAAGTTGCCTTTTTGCAGCGGATGGCGGCGCTAACGTCGGAGCAGGCAAAGCTCGCCGCCGACACCAAAGTCTCGGTGATCATGCCGGCCTTCAATCGTGAGACGGTCATCGCCGCGGCCATCCGATCGGTGCTCGCGCAGACGCATGATAATTTCGAACTGATCGTCGTCGATGACGGCTCGACCGATACTACATGCGAGGTGGTGCGGTCGTTCGCGGCCGATCCGCGCGTCAGGTTGGTGCAGGCGGGCCATGCTGGCGTCTCGGCCGCGCGCAACCTTGGCCTCTCCCATGCGAGCGGCGATTTTGTCGCCTATCTCGACAGCGACAATCGCTGGAATGGCTGGTTCCTTGAAGTGATGATCCGCTTCATGACGTCAGCGGGGTTTGACGTCGCCTATAGCGCGATCAGCCTGCGCGACGATGCTGGCCAGCTCACCGGCTATATCGGTGACAAGTTCGATTGGGATGCGTGCCTCCAGCAGAATTATGTCGACCTCAACGCCTTTTGCCACCGTCGGTCCTTGCTCGACGCGGTGGGTGCCTTCGATCCTATGCTGCGGCGGATGGTCGACTGGGACCTGATCCTGCGCATGACCAAGGGGCGCGAGGTCGGGTTCGCGCCATTTCTGGGTTGCGACTATTCGGACGCCAAGCTTACCTCCGGCCGCGTCACCACCGCCGAGCCTGCAGCCTTCCAACGGCTGGTTTGGACCAAGAACCGCTACGGCCTGTCGATCGGCACGCCGGAATATATGGCGAAGCTCAGCCTGCGTTTCGCGATCAAGGTCGCGGCTCCGGAGGATGACAAGGCCGCATGGGGGGACTGGCATTTCGCCGAATCGCTTGCCGCCGCAATCACCGCGTTGGGGCATGAAGCGCAGATCGATCTGCGAGGTCGCTGGCATGATCGTTCGATCGCGGAAGAGGATGTCGTGATCGTCCTGCGCGGCCTCATTCCCTATGAGCCGCGCCCCGGCCAGCTCTCCTTCCTATGGAATATCAGCCACCCGGATCAGGTCGGCTATGACGAATATGACCGTTTCAGCCGCGTCTACGTCGCGTCTGAAAGTTATGCCGGGCTGCTGCGTCATTTGATCCGCGCGCCCGTAACGCCGCTGCTGCAGGCAACCGATCCCGGCCGCTTCCATCCGCTCGATGCGCTGCCACCGGCGCCCGACCTGGTCTTCTGCGGCAATTCGCGCGGCGTTGAGCGGGATATCGTGCGCTGGGCGATCGAGGCCGAGCGGCCACTGGCAATTTACGGCGGGGGTTGGGACGGGCTTGTTCCGCCTGATCTCGTCAAAGCGACCAATGTCGATAATCGCGAGCTTGGCGCGCTCTATGCCGGAGCAGGCGCGGTGCTGAACGACCATTGGCCGTCGATGGCGGCGTTCGGGCTGCTCTCAAATCGTCTGTTCGACGTCGTTGCAGCGGGTGGCAAGGCGGTGTCCGATCGGGTGCCGTCGATCGCGCGGCTGTTCGGACCGGCCGTGACGCAGGTCTCGGGCGCGGCAGAGCTGGCCCGTGCGGTAGACGATTTGGCGGACGCGGCGCGTGTTGGGGGCGCCGCCGAGACGGTGATCGAACATCATGGCTTTGATGCGCGTGCCCGCCGCCTTGTCGGCGACGCATTGGCGACGCTCGGCCTCGAGCCGCCCTTTGCTGTCCCGACGGACCCGCCTACGCCGCTTCCCGGCGCGGCGACGGGCACAACGGCATTGCGTGTCCATCTGGTCGTAGCCCATGGACCCTATGGCCCGCAAAGTTCGGCCACGATCCGACTGATCGCGCCGCTTACGGATGAATCGGTCACCGGCCGCGTGGCGATCAGCGTCGGCCGCCCCGAGGAACCCGTTCCCTCGTGTGATGTGTGCATCGTCCAGCGCGCGGCGATGCCTTCGCTTGCGGCGGTGGATGCGCTGGTCGGCCGGCTGGGCGATCTCGGAGCGGCGCTCGTAGTGGACCTCGACGACGCCTTCGTGGCGATGGACGATCACCCCGAAGCGGCAATCTACCGCCCGCTCAACGCGGCGATCGAACGAGCCATTGCCGCGTCGGCGGAAAGCTGGTTCTCCACCCCGGAACTGGCGCGCCTCTACGCCCACGTCGCACACCGCCACGCAATCATGCCGAACATGCTCGATCCGCGCATCTGGCGCGATTGGCGCCACAAGCGGCCAGAGCCATTCGCGCGAAGTGCGGTGCGCATGCTCTATATGGGTACCAATACCCATGGGCCGGACTTCGCGTTGATCCGGCCGGCGCTTGAACGGCTCGCCGAGGAACGACCGGGGCAGTTCGAGCTGACCCTGATCGGCGTATCGCCGGACATCGAAAACGCCACCTGGCTTTATCGTCAATCGCCGCCCGCCGAATCGATCCCTTATGCCCGTTTCGTCCGCTGGCTGCGCGCCCAGGGCCCGTATGATGTCGGGCTGGCGCCACTTGCCGACACCGGCTTCAACCGTGCGAAATCGGATATCAAGTTGCTGGATTATGCGGCGCTCGGCATGCTGCCGATGGTGCAGGATATCGAGGCCTATCGCGGCGATCCGAACGCCGCCGGCATCGCGCTCTTTGCTTCAGATTGGTTTGAGGCGCTGCGTCAGGTGATCGACGACCGCGATGCGGCGCGTGCGCGGGCAGCGGGCGCGGAAGCCTATGTCTGGGAAAAGCGCAGCGTCGCCAATGTAGCCGGTCCAATGCTGGCGCGACTTGAGGCCCTGCTGTGACGCGCTGGATGGTGATCCTCCCACTGCTGCTGCTTAACGCGGCAGCGCCTACGCCCATGCCCCCCCGCCTCGTGCTGCCGGTCGCCTGCACGCTCGGCCAGACGTGCGCGATCCAAAATTACCCGGACGACGATCCCGGCCCGCAGGCCCGCAATTTCACCTGCCACGGCCAGACCTATCAGGGTCACGACGGCACCGATTTCCGGCTGCGGAGCATGGAGGTTCAGCGACAGGGGGTAGCGGTTTTGGCTGCAGCGAGCGGTATCGTTCTGCGCGCGCGCGACGGAGTGGAGGACAGGTCGATCCGCGATAAGGCGCCGGTTGCCGGGCAGGAATGTGGCAACGGGCTGGTGGTCGATCATGGCGGCGGCTGGGAAACGCAATATTGTCATATGGCAAAGGGCAGCATCGCCGTTCGTCCGGGTGACAAGGTCGCGGCGGGCGCAACGCTCGGCAAGGTTGGCCTGTCGGGTAATACTGAATTCCCGCATCTTCACTTGACCGTCCGCAAGGATGGAAAGGCAGTCGATCCGTTCGCGTGGCGCGCGATAGCGGGCTCTTGCCATGGTGGCAGCAGCCTCTGGGCCAATACGCCCGCCTATCGCGAGGGCCAGATACTGGTCACGGGCTTTGCCGCCGGGCCGGTTGAAATGGCCGCAGTGCAGGATCGGGGCAGCGACCAACAGCCCCGCCCCGATCGGACGACTGGCCTGGTTGTGTTCGTGCAAGCGATCGGGCTGCAGGCAAGAGACGTTCAGCGGTTGACACTGCAAGGGCCCGGCGGTGTGGTCATCGCTGACAACAGGACCCAGCCGCTCGATCGCGACAAGGCGCAATATCTGTTGTTCGTCGGCCGGCGCACGGCGCCGCCCGGCGGGTGGCCGGCAGGCGAATATCGCGCAGCCTACAGCGTGCTGCGCAGCAATCGCATCGTGATCACCGACCTCGCCCGGATCAGGCTCTGATGGCGAATATCCTGATCGTCCATCAGAATTTTCCTGGGCAGTTCCCGCATATTGCCGCAGCTTTGCTGGCGCGTGGGGACAAGGTAGCGGCGATCGGCGGCAAGACCGCCCGTGCCCG
The DNA here is from genome assembly GCA_035554515.1 of Sphingomonas sp. Lineage (GTDB taxonomy): Bacteria > Pseudomonadota > Alphaproteobacteria > Sphingomonadales > Sphingomonadaceae > Sphingomonas_I. The sequence goes on from DATMIP010000377.1 coordinate 6,091, forward strand.
CCCGGGGATCGATTTTCGCCGCTGGAACAGCGAACGCGGCACCACCAAAGGGATTTTTGATCCGGCGACGCGGGCCGAAGCCGATCTGATCCGCGCCCATGCCGCCGCGAATGCCGCCCTCCAGCTCAAGCGCGACGGGTTCGTGCCCGACGTCATCATCGGCCATCCGGGCTGGGGTGAAACCATCCAGCTGAAGGAAATCTGGCCGGGCGCACGCATCATCCTGTTTGGCGAAATATTGTACCGCAGCCATGGCGGCGATCTCAATTTCGATCCGGAATTCGGCGCCGAGGATCTGGCCCGTAATATGCGCGCCCATGCGAAGAACGCGACCCAGTTGCTGGCTTACGCCTATGCCGATCGGATCGTCTGCCCGACGCCGTTTCAGGCATCCAGCTTTCCGCCGTCCCTGCAGCCGATCATTCGCATCATCCACGAAGGCGTCGATATCGCCCATGCCGAACGCCGCCCCAATGCGCGCCTGAAACTGCCCGGGGGGCGGGGGGAGCTTGATGGATCGAAGCCGGTCGTGACGTTCGTCAATCGCGTGTTCGAGCCCCTGCGCGGCTTCCATATTTTCATGCGCGCGCTGCCCGCTTTTCTTGAGGCGTGTCCGGAAGCGCAGGTAGTGATGATCGGCAATGCGGCGCCCAGCGGCTATGGCGCGGCCAGCCCGAACGGCAAGGACTGGAAATCATGGGCGCTCGATGAACTTGGCGAACGGCTTGACCTGTCGCGCGTCCATTTCCTGGGTAAGGTGCCGCATTCCACATTGATCGACGCCTTTTCGCTTTCGTGGGCGCACGTTTATTACACCTATCCCTTCGTTCTTTCCTGGTCGCTGGTCGAGGCGATGGCGGCCGAATGCCTGATCATCGGCTCAGACACCGCCCCGGTGCGCGACGCGATCAGCGATGGGGTCGAGGGGGTGTTGCTGCCGTTCTTCGACGTGGCGGCGCTGAGCGGGGCAATGATGCGTGCGGTGCGCGAGCCGGAGGCGTTTGCCGCCATGCGTGGCGCTGCGCGGGCGCGTGCGCTCAGCGACTATGATCGGGGGCAGGGCACCGCCGCGTGGCTGGCTCTGATCGACGAGGTTCGCGGCAGCTGAGGCGCCGTCGGCGCGCCGTCCAAAATCGCACCGGCGTATTCTACAAAAGAAAAGAGCCGGCCCGAAGGCCGGCTCTTCCTTACTTCGTCTGTTCCGAATGGATCAGAGGAAATCGGCAGTCGTGAACACCGTATCCGCAACACCCGCGACGCGGATG
>DATMIP010000378.1:0-2272 GCA_035554515.1 Sphingomonas sp.
TGGCCCGCCGATCCGCGCAGGCGGACATGAACGTGATTGTCGGCGAGCGCGCTCATCCCGAACTTGCTCGTGATCTCCGCCGAAAGCCGCGTGCCGACGGCGCGGTGCGTGTTCCGCACCGTATAGGTCAGCTGCATCTTCTCGCGCCGCGCAAATACCGGCGCGGCGTCGTGGATCATCTGCGCGTCCAGGCTATCGGGCACTTCGTTGCGGAAAGTGCTGAGCTGGAAGCGCCGATGATGATCGGGCGCATCCACTTTGGCCAGGATCGGGTTGAGATCCAGATCGTCGAGATGCTCGGCGCCGCGGCTCACCTGGCGCAGCAATTCGGTGCGGCCGATCACGTCATCCAGGCTCTTATGCCCCAGCCGCGCCAATATCTCGCGCACCTCCTCGGCGATGAAGGTCATCAGGTTGATGACCTTTTCGGGCGTGCCGACGAACTTGGATCGCAGCTTGTCGTCCTGCGTGCAGATGCCGACCGGGCACGTATTCGAATGGCATTGCCGCACCATGATGCAGCCCATCGCCACCAGGCTCAGCGTGCCGATGCCGAACTCTTCGGCGCCCAGGATCGCGGCGATGACGATGTCGCGCCCGGTCTTCAGCCCGCCGTCGGTGCGCAGCTTCACGCGATGGCGCAGACCATTCAGCGTCAGCACCTGATTGACTTCGGACAGCCCCATTTCCCACGGCGTGCCGGCATATTTGATGCTGGTCTGGGGGGAAGCGCCGGTGCCGCCGACATGCCCGGCGATCAGGATCGCGTCGGCATGCGCCTTGGCGACGCCCGCCGCGACCGTGCCGATCCCAGCCGAGCTGACCAGCTTCACGCACACTCGCGCGCGCGGGTTGATCTGCTTCAGGTCGTAAATGAGCTGCGCAAGATCCTCGATCGAATAAATGTCGTGGTGCGGCGGGGGCGAGATGAGCGTCACGCCCGGCGTCGAATGGCGCAGCTTAGCGATGAACTCGGTCACCTTGAAGCCGGGCAATTGCCCGCCCTCGCCGGGCTTGGCGCCCTGCGCGACCTTGATCTCCAGCTCCTCGGCCGATCCCAGATATTCGGCGGTGACGCCAAAACGGCCCGACGCGACCTGCTTGATCACACTGTTGGCATTGTCGCCATTCTCATACGGCGTGTAGCGGCTCTTGTCCTCGCCGCCCTCGCCCGACACCGCCTTCGCGCCGATCCGGTTCATCGCAATCGCCAGCGTCTCATGCGCTTCAGGCGAGAGCGCGCCCAGGCTCATGCCGGGCGTGACGAAGCGCTTGCGGATCTCGGTGATCGCCTCGACGCTGTCGATCGGCGCCGGCTCCTTGGCCCAGTTGAACTCCATCAGATCGCGCAGATAGACCGGCGGCAGATCCTTCACCCCGCGCGCGAATTGCAGATATTGGCTATAGCTGTCGGTCGCGACCGCGGTCTGCAGCAGGTGCATCAGCTGCGCCGAATACGCATGCGCCTCGCCGCCCGCGCGCTGCTTGTAGAAGCCGCCGACCGGCAGCACCGACGGCCCGCCTTCGAACGCCTTTTCGTGACGGATCTTGGCGGAGAGCTGGAGCGAGGCATAGCCCTCGCCCGATATCTTCGCGGGCATGCCCGGGAACAGATCGTTGACCAGCGCGCGGCTCAGCCCGACCGCCTCGAAATTATAGCCGCCGCGATAGGAGGAGATCACCGCGATCCCCATCTTGCTCATGATCTTCAGCAGGCCATCGTCGATCGCCTTGCGCCAGTTCTTGAAGCACGCGGCAAGCGTGAGCTCGCCGAACAGCCCGCGCACATGACGATCGGCGATCGCCGCCTCGGCGACATAGGCGTTCACCGTGGTCGCGCCGACGCCGACCAGCACCGCATAATAATGCGTGTCGAGGCATTCCGCCGAGCGGACGTTGATCGACGCGTAGGAGCGCAGGCCCTGGCGCACGAGGTGCGTGTGCACCGCCGCCGCCGCGAGCACCATCGCGATCGAGATGCGCTCGGACGAGACATTCTCGTCGGTCAGGAACAATTCGCTCTTGCCCTCGCGCACCGCCTGCTCGGCCTCGCGCCGGACGCGCGTGATCGCCTGGCGCAAGGCATCGGGGCTCTCGTCGATCGGATAGGTGCAGTCGATCGTCGCATGCGCCGATCCGAAATAGGTCTTGAGCGTCGCCCAGTCGCACGACGTCAGCACCGGCGAATCGAGCACCAGCACGCCCGATTGCTGCGCGTCGGTATCCAGGATGTTGGCGAGGTTTCCGAACCGCGTCTTCAGGCTCATCACGC
>DATMIP010000379.1:0-2738 GCA_035554515.1 Sphingomonas sp.
GTCTGGCCTCGTGCAGGCGCAGCGCGACATCGCGATCCATATCGATCCGCGTGACGCAATGGCCGAGGCTTTCGCACGCTTTGGCAACGCCTTCGCCGGAGACGAGGCTGACCTCACGCTCGGCCGACCAGCCGCCCATCAGCACGGCGACGTGGAGGGTCATAAGATCCTCCACGCTTGCGGGGAGGGGGACCGCGAAGCGGTGGAGGGGGCTAGAGGCTGGGCGCGGCGTTTGCCAGGCACCCCCTCCCCCATGCTGCGCATGGTCCCCCTCCCCGTGCCGGGGAGGATTTTCATACCGCCCTCCCCACGCGCTGGATTTCCCATTCGAGCAGGACGCCGCTGTGCGCCTTCACCCGGCGACGAACCTCCTCTCCCAGTTCTTCAATCTCCGCCGAGGAAGCCGCGCCCAAATTCAGCAGGAAGTTGCAATGCTTTTCAGAGACTTGTGCGTCGCCAATCCGCAGGCCACGACAGCCCGCTTCGTCAATCAGCTTCCAGGCCTGGGCGCCGTCCGGATTCTTGAAGGTCGAACCCCCGGTACGGCTGCGCAGCGGCTGCGAGGCTTCGCGCTCGGCGGCGATGCGGTCCATCTCGGCGCCGATCGCCGCCTTGTCGCCGGGCATGCCGGCAAACACTGCCTCGACCACCACTGCGCTGGCCGGCACGTCGGAATGGCGATAGGTGTAACCGAGCCGCTCGGCGGACCAGGTCTCGATTGCCCCGTCACGCAACACCAAAGTCGCCTCGATCAGAATGTCGCTCGCATCGCGCCCATAGGCACCCGCGTTCATCCGTACCGCGCCGCCGACCGTGCCCGGAATACCGCGCAGGAATTCCAGACCCGCGACGCTCGCGTCGCGCGCCGCGCTGGCCACGGTGATCCCCATCGCCGCGCCGCCGGCGCGGACGCGGTTTCCCGGTTCGATCGATACTTTGGCGAAAGCCTTGGGCAAGCGCACGACCACACCCGGCACACCCGCATCGCGCACGATCAGGTTGGATCCGACCCCGATCGGCAGCACCGGGGTCGCGGGGTCGAGACCGGCGAGAAAGCTCGCCAGATCGTCCACATCGCGCGGCCGTACCAGCCATTCAGCCGGCCCGCCGGTGCGGAACCAGATGAAGTCGGCCAGGCTACCCTGATGCGTCGCGTCGCCGAGCAGGGGGGGGAGGGCGAGGCAGACGGTCATTGCAGCAGTACGACCAAAGAGCCGTTCGTGCTGAGCGAAGTCGAAGCACGTAGCGCGACGAAGCGCCCTTCGACTGCGCTCAGGGCGAACGGGGTTGGAGGCGGCATCATCACGCCCGCGCCTTGCCGATCGCATCGGCCAGGCCTGCCGCCCATTTGGTGATGTCGCCCGCACCCAGGCAGATCACCATGTCGTCGGGCTTGATGACCTTGGCGAGTTCCGTCGCAAGCGCATCGGCGCCCGCAATCTCCTGCGCCGCGCGATGGCCGCGCATCTTGAGCCCCGATACCAGGGCGGCCGCATCAACGCCCTCGATCGGTTGCTCGCCCGCGGCATAGACCGGGGCGACATAGACCATGTCCGCATCGTTGAACGCGGCCTGGAAGTCGCTCATCAGATCATGCAGTCGGGTGAAGCGGTGCGGCTGGACGACCGCAATCACGCGTCCCTTCACGCCTTCACGCGCGGCGGCGAGGACGGCTTTGATCTCGACCGGATGATGGCCGTAATCGTCGATGATCGTGACGCTCCCGCCATTCTCCATCGGCACCTCGCCGACCTTGGTGAAGCGCCGTTTGACCCCGCCAAACTTGGCGAAGCCGGTGCGGATGATGTCATCCGACACGCCAAGCTCAAGCGCCACGCCGATCGCCGCCAGCGCATTCTGGACATTGTGACGGCCGGGCATCGGCAATTCGATTCCCTCGATCGACCGAACCGAACCATCGCGCTTGCGGATGATGACCTCGAAGCGATTGCCGCCCGGGATCGGCGTGACGTTGACGCCGCGGACGTCGGCCTGGGCCGAAAAGCCGTAGGTTACGACCCGACGGTCGCGCACGCGCGGGATGATCGCCTGCACTTCGGGATGGTCGAGGCACAGCAACGCGGCGCCATAGAATGGGACATTCTCGACGAATTCGACGAAGGCATCCTTCACCTTGTCGAACGAGCCATAATGATCGAGATGCTCTGGATCGATATTCGTCACCACCGCGACCGTGCCGTCGAGCCGCAGGAAGCTGCCGTCGCTCTCGTCCGCCTCGACCACCATCCAGTCGGACGCGCCGAGGCGAGCGTTCGAACCGTAGCTGTTGATGATCCCGCCATTGATCACGGTGGGATCGACCCCGCCTGCGTCGAGCACGGCGGCGACCATCGACGTCGTCGTGGTCTTGCCGTGCGTGCCCGCGACCGCGACCGTTGATTTGAGCCGCATCAGTTCGGCCAGCATCTCGGCACGGCGCACCACTGGGATGCGCCTTTCCAGCGCGAGCTCGACCTCGGGATTGCCGCGCTTGATCGCGGTCGAGGTGACGACCACCGCCGCGTCGCCGAGATTCTCCGCTTTATGGCCGATCGCAACCGGGATGCCGCGCTTGCGCAGGCCCTCGACGACATAGCCTTCGGCCACGTCCGAGCCCTTCACTTTGTAGCCGAGATTGTGCATCACCTCGGCAATGCCGGACATGCCGATCCCGCCGATGCCGACGAAATGGATGGCGCCGATATCTGTTTTTAGGCCGGTCACTTAAAATCCTCCCC
>DATMIP010000380.1:0-3954 GCA_035554515.1 Sphingomonas sp.
GCGAGGGGCGAAGGCGGGAGTGATCCGTCATTGCGAGCGTAGCGAAGCAATCCAGTTCCGCGCGCTTCAAGCTGGATTGCTTCGTCGCTGCGCTCCTCGCAATGACTGGTGAATTCATGAGGCGGTCAAACCCCGATGCCCAACCTGTCGCTTAGCCTCCATCCCGACAGCCGCTCGCCGGTGACGTGGATCGAAGTAGACGTGGCACGGATCGCGCCGCATCTGTTGGGTCTTACATATTCGATCTCTGGTGACCTCGACCATATCGCATTTCCATCGACGCGAATGTCGGCGCGCACCGACGAACTCTGGAAGCATACCTGCTTCGAAGCCTTCCTCGCCGTTGAAGGCGGTTATTACGAGTTCAACTTCTCGCCCTCCTCGCAATGGGCGGCCTATCGCTTCGACGGCCATCGCGCGGGCATGCGTGATGCGCTGGCCGATGATCCAGCGATCATGTGGCGGCTGGAGGGGGAGGCGGGGAGACTGAGCGCTATGCTTCGCCTACCCGCCGACGTGACCGGCCGGCTCGGCCTGTCCGCGATCATCGAGGATCAGGACGGCAATCGCTCCTTCTGGGCACTCGCACACCCGCCCGGCAAGCCCGACTTCCATCACCCCGCTTGCTTCGCGGCCCAACTGCCGCCAGCAGGCTGAGCTGATGGACTTCGGTATCGATCGGCTGCTCGCCGACCCTTCACTCCTCGCGCAGCTCAAGGGGCGTCGGGTTGCCTTGCTCGCGCATCCCGCCTCGGTCACCGCCGATCTCGTCCATTCGCTCGACGCGCTGGTGGCGGCGGGCGTGACCGTCACGGCCGCGTTCGGGCCGCAGCATGGGCTACGCGGCGACAAGCAGGACAATATGGTGGAATCGCCGGATTTCACCGATCCCGTGCACGGGATTCCGGTCTTCAGCCTCTACGGAGAGGTGCGCCGGCCGACCGGCCAGTCAATGGGCACGTTCGATATCATCCTGGTCGATCTGCAGGACCTTGGCTGCCGCATCTACACGTTCATCACGACCTTGCTCTACATGCTGGAGGCCGCGGCCCAGCATGGCAAGGACGTGTGGGTGCTCGATCGCCCCAATCCCGTGGGACGCCCGGTCGAGGGTCTGACCCTGCGTGCCGGCTGGGAGAGTTTCGTCGGCGCCGGCCCGATGCCGATGCGTCATGGCCTGACCCTGGGAGAGCTGGGCCGCTGGTTCATCGACCGGGGCCGGATCGACGTCGCCTATCGCGTCGTGGAAATGGCCGGCTATGATCCCGACGCGGCGCCGGGCCATGGCTGGCCGCTGGGCGAGCGCCTGTGGATCAATCCCAGTCCCAACGCGCCCAATCTATGGATGGCGCGTGCTTATCCCGGTACGGTCATGCTCGAGGGCACGACCCTGTCGGAAGGGCGGGGCACCACCCGCCCGCTGGAAATATTCGGTGCGCCCGATATCGTCGCGGGTGACGTATTGGCCAAAATGCGAGGCCTCGCGCCCGACTGGCTGCAGGGCTGCGTGCTCCGCGAAACCGCGTTCGAGCCTACATTCCACAAGCATGTCCATCAGCTTTGCAGCGGACTGCATATTCATGCGGAAGGCCGCTGGTACGACCACCACGCCTTTCGGCCCTGGCGGCTCCAGGCGCTCGCCTTCAAGGCGATCCGTGCGCTGTATCCGGATTATGATCTGTGGCGCGATTTCCCCTATGAATATGCGTTCGGAAGGCTGCCGATCGACGTGATCAATGGGGGTCCGGACCTGCGCTTATGGGTCGACGATGCCGCCGCCGCGTCGGGCGATCTCGACGCGCTGACCCGGCTTGACGAAGCGGCCTGGCAGGCCGAGCGGCAACCTTACCTGCTCTACTGAGGAAGGGATTCGGCATGGCCGCACGTTCGATCAAATATGCGGGGCTGGTCTTGGGAGCATTGGTGGCAGGCGCTCCGGCCGCCGCGTCGACCGATGCCGCCTGGGCCGCCTCGGCCAGGGCCGGACGCGCCGCCTGCATCGCCGCCGCCAATTTCGCGCGGCCGAGCGTCTCGGCTCCCTTGAGCTTCAGCGATCGGACCGGGCGCGATGCGATCCTTGTGCGTGGCATGTACAAGCAGCGCTTCATGAAGAATGCATGGGGCACCATGCTGTGCCTCTACGATCGTCGGACGCGCCGCGCCGAGGCGGTCGAAGCGAAGGGTTGGGCGGCGCGCTGAAATTCGGGGGGAAGCATGGAGTCGGGCCGGCTTGAGGCGTTCACGGATGGCGTGATCGCGATCATCATCACGATAACCGTGCTAGAGCTCCCGCTTCCGCATCAGGCCGATCTCGCGTCGCTGCGCAAAGTTGCGCCGATCCTGTTCGCCTACCTGCTGACCTTCATCAATGTCGGCATCTACTGGAACAACCACCACCACATGCTGCAGGCGACCGAACGGATCGACGGCAGCGTGTTGTGGGCGAACATGTTCATGCTCTTCTGGATGAGTCTTGCGCCGTGGGTGATACGATGGCTGGATGAAAGTGGCTTTGCGGGGATGCCGGTGGCGGCTTACGGCCTCGTTTTCGGCCTTACAGCGGTCGGCTATGTCTGGACGCAGACACGGATCATCGCCGTCAACGGCCGCGATTCTGCCGTCGGACGCGCCGTCGGAAACGACACGAAGGGCAAGATCAGCCTCGCGGCCTACGCATCGGGGACGATAATCGCCTTCTGGGCGCCTTGGCTCGCCGCTATACTTTACGTCGGCGTCGCTCTCATCTGGCTCATTCCCGATCGTCGAATCGAGGAGGAGCTGGTCAAGAGCGACGACTGACGTGGTTTAGCGGGCCGAGCGTGCCGCGCTGCGCGCCTCAAGCACGTCCCACAGCCCACGATGCTGCAGCAGCACCTGCCGCGCACCGAAGGCAAGCGTACGGTCGAGCCGGGGGTGGATGGGCAGATTGGCGAGGACATAGGACGTCGCCTCATCGCTCGGCAGCAGGCTGATCGGTACCGGAATTCCGATCCGGGTCGCGGCCGTGTCGAGTACCGCGCGGATCGCCTGCCAATCGAGCGTCAGCGCCACGATACCCCCGATGCCGCAGCCGAAGCGATCGGAACAGACGATCGTCTGCATGGCTCGCCGCTGGTCGAGGATGGCGGCGGCAGTGTCCGCCTCGCCCGGTGTGCTCGGCGCAGGCCCGGCCGCGACGATCAACTGGGTCAGATAATGGCGCTCCGCCGCGAATCCCGCGGCCGCCTCACGAAACCAGTCGGCCGCCTCAGGCACGACGTTGCGCTCCCCGGCCAGCTCGATCAGGCCTGGCTGGGGACCGTGCAGCATTGAGAGCAGATGCAGGACGTCGGCCAGATGGCGCGTCGCCAGCGGATCGGCGTTGAGCTCGTAGGAAATCGTATATGGATGGCTTGCGCTGCCTTCGGCGGCAGCGAGCGCAACCAGCATCTCGCCGAAATCGGCGGGCGCTGTCTGCAACGCGACAATAGACATGAACGGCTCCCGAAGTTGCGCCTGGCGGCACAGACTTCCCCCTTGAACCAACGGTCTAACCCAAGCGCGTAAAGATCAGGTTACCCCGGCATCCACCATGCCATTTTGGTCCAGAAAATTATTGAAGCAGCAAGCGGATAGGCCTCCCCGCAGGCCGGTATCGGATGCAAAAAATGGGCGGCAGGTGCTTAGACCTGCCGCCCTGGAATTCGCTGGCGCAGCAAAAGGATCACCTGACTCGCTGCATAGAGGCATCGTCAGGCGAAGGTGACTGCGATCCTCTTGCGGTTGCGCATCGCACCACCGATTGCCCCGAATCCTCCGACCATCATCGCCCACGAAGCAGGCTCGGGCGTCGGCGAAAGGGCAGTGACGGCGATCGTCGCATCACTGTAGCCTGCCGGAATCGTCAGAATTTGGAACGAGAGCGTATCGCCGGCGGATAGTGAAATCAGACCTTTGGTAAAGTTGCCGGAGGCA
>DATMIP010000381.1:0-5999 GCA_035554515.1 Sphingomonas sp.
CCAGAAATATGTGCTCTTCACCAATTATCACCGTTACGTCGATGAATTCGTCGCCTGGGCCTGTGCGGAACTGAATTCTGGAAAAGGTTATACGATGGTCAGCGGCGCCGGCGGGCTTGAGATCCGCCCAGGGGATCCGGACCCTGCGCGTGCCGTCGCCGACAGTGCCTGGCGGCGCCATCAGATGCCCGCCTACCACCTGGTCGCACCCGATCGTTCGGGCATCAGTCTGGTCAATATCGGAGTCGGCCCGTCCAATGCCAAGACGATCACCGATCATCTCGCCGTGACGCGCCCGGAGGCCTGGCTGATGATCGGCCATTGCGGCGGGCTGCGCCCGAGCCAGCGGATCGGCGACTATGTCCTGGCCCACGCATATCTGCGTGACGATCATGTGCTCGACGACGTGTTGCCGCCCGAAATACCCGTTCCGGCGATCGCGGAGGTACAGCTTGCTCTTGGCCGCGCGGCGGAACGCGTATCGGGCGAAAGCGGCGACCAGCTCAAGGCGCGGTTGCGCACGGGCACAGTCGTCACCACCGACGATCGCAACTGGGAACTCCGTTACACAAGTTCGGCGCTGCGTTTCAGCCAGAGCCGCGCGGTCGCCATCGACATGGAATCCGCCACGCTGGCAGGCCAGGGGTTCCGCTTCCGCGTACCTTACGGCACGTTATTGTGCGTGTCCGACAAGCCGATTCATGGCGAGATCAAGCTGCCCGGCCAGGCCAACCGCTTCTATGAACGCGCCATCGCCGAGCATCTGCGCATCGGCATCGCGGCAATCGACGAATTGAAGCTTGCCGGCGATCAGCTCCACAGCCGGAAGCTGCGCGCGTTCAACGAGCCGCCATTTCGTTAAACCTGGTCCGGCTTTCGATAAAAGCGCCACCGCGCTGACCTTATGCGATCGTCACGCGATTGCGACCATCGGCCTTTGAACGATAGAGCGCCTCGTCGGCCCGCTTGAGCAAGGATGCCAGCCCTTCATCCTCGTCATGGAGGGCGGCGGCGCCGAAACTGGCCGTTACCTGATGGGGCGTGGGAAGGTTCAGATCGAGCGAGGCTATTTCGCGCCGCAGCGTCTCAACCGTGCTCGTCGCGGTCACGATATCGGCATCGACCAGGATCAGGGAGAACTCCTCGCCGCCGAAGCGCGCCAGTATATCGCGGCGCCCTATTCCCAATGCCAGTGAATCGCAGATGGCACACAGGACGCGATCGCCCGCCGGATGGCCGAACAGGTCGTTGACCTCCTTGAAGCGATCGACATCCATCAGGACCAGCGTGAGCGCGCGATCATGGTGCCGCGCGCTGTTGATCAGAGCCTTGGCCGCATCCTCGAAGCCGCGGCGGTTGAGAAGGCCGGTCATGATATCGGTAGCGGCAAGACGGCGTGCCTGGTCGGCCAGATCGGCAGCGAGCAATATGATGGTGAAGAGGCCGACGCCGGCAATAATGCCCGGCAGAATAAGGAGGGTAGCCGCAGCGAGCTGGTCAAACTCGATCCTGTTGACGCCAGCCAGGGCGGAAAGCAGCCCGATCAGCACGGCAAGGCAAAATGTTGCGAGCAGCAGCAGCCCGCCTTCCGCAAATTTTTCAGCGACCCGCTCGCCCTTGCGGCGGCCGCGGAGCGTGCGCGCCGCGAGGTAGAACATCATCATGTTGAACAGGTTGAGCGGGATCAGCTGGACCAGGCGCGGCGCGCCGCCAAAGACCAATATCGCTGCCAGCAGCGCATTGATCGTAGCGACGATCATCAGCGGCATGCGCCATTCGCGCGCGCCCACCCTTTGCCGAAAGCCGAGCAGGATGAAGGTGGAAGAAAAGCCTGCCAGCGCACAGGTCGCCGCTGCGACACTTGCGCGGCTCGCCGGAAAGTAAAATGGCAACAGGCCGATCGCCCACATCGTGGCGGCCAACGCAAACCCGATTGCCCAGGTGAAGGCGTGCGGTGGACGGCCAAATTCATGCCATGCGATGGTGAGGATCAGCGCGATCGTCGCGCTCGTCGAAAAGAGTGCGACCTGAACGAAAATTGCGGTGCTCATCAATTCAATGGCGCCCGCGCCAATGTCGAACGATTGCGACCTTCGCGCTTCGAACGGTAGAGTGCCTGATCTGCCCGCTCGAGCAACATATCGGCTTTCTCTCCCGGACGGCGCTCGGCGACCCCAAAGCTGGCGGTCACCTCGAGCGTGGGATGCTCGTCAACGCGCAGCGACGACAGGCTCTGGCGTACCGGATCGATCCGATCGAAGGCATCCTCCCCGTCCACGCCCGGCATGAGCAGGGCGAATTCCTCGCCGCCGATGCGAGCGACATGGGCGTCGCGCCCAAGCCCGTCGGCCAGATGTTCGGCGAAGGAGGCAAGCGTGGCGTCGCCCGCGGCATGGCCGTGGCGATCATTGATCTGCTTGAAAAAATCGATGTCCGCGATCGCGATCGAAAGCGGGCGCGATCGGTTGCGGCGGCGACCGTAAATGGACTGCAGGGCATGCTCGAATCCCAGGCGGTTCAACACCCCCGTTAACGGATCGGTATGCACCAAGCGACGCAGATCCGCCGAAAAATCGAAGGCGATCAGCAACAGACTGAAAAGCGTGATCGCGGCGCAGGTCGGCTCTATCGTCGCTGCATAGATGAGCACATAGTAGCGATGTGACCCGAGCAGGCCGATCTGCTCGCACACCGCAGCCACGGCGGCGGCGGCATCGATCAGCGAAAGCGAACCAAGCATCCAGATTACCGCCAGCTCGGCGGCAGACGCCCTTCCGGCGCGGCAGATGACCATGGTCGCCGCCCAGCCGAGCAGCAGCGACGAAACTAACGGCGTGATCGCAGCGCGCAGCGGCATGGCCGGGCCAATCGCGGTCAGAATCAGCAAGGCAGCCGTGATCAGTCCGACATAAGGAAGCACGAGGACCCGGCGCGCCGCGCCACGGCGTGAGCGGAACCCCTCGACGTAGAGCAGAATGCTGACGAGCCCGAGAAGATCGGCGACAGGCCCGCCATGCAATGGCGGTCCACCGCGCCATGACTGGCTCGCCATGATCCCCCATTGCGCGGCACTTGCCGCGAACGCCGCCGACCAGACGAGTGCGTGACGCACAGGGCTGAGAAACCGATGAACCACGAACAACGCAAGCGCCGCCATTGCCATCAGCAGGCACGGGCCGAGCGCAATAAGGACCGATAAGCTCTGCATTCGCCGAGCGTTAACTCTTCCCCCTAATAAGAGTTCGCTGCATTAAGCTAGAAGCCCCAATCCTGATCGCGGTCAAGATCACAAATGGCGTGTTAACTATCTAACTCGCCAATAGAAATAACCGGATCTGCTCGCCAAGTTCCAGTCGGAGCACACTTGTCATGTGATTTCCGGGGATTTGGGCGAGTTTGGCAGAAGGAAGCAGCGCTGCCAGATCCGCCGCCGAACCATTGTCATGATCGTCCACGCCGGACAGAATGAGCGTGGGTACAGTGATCGTGCGGATCGCCTCGCGCGGCGTATCGACGAAACTGTCGAGCAACGGCAGCATCGCCTCGGGATCGCCGCCGGTGGTCTTGAGGAATGCTTCGGCCATCCACGCGCCCGAGCCGCGCTGGTGCGTGCCGAGGCCGGTCAACACCTTCTGAAAGAAGGCGCTACGCTTGCCGGTGTGGAGCAGCCCTTCAAGCCCCATGCCCGACAGGATCGCCCTGCGCGGAGCGGCCCCGCGGACCATCATCCGCAACGCCGTCCGTCCGCCGAGCGAATAACCGCCCAGGTCATAATCGGTCAGCCCGAGGTGGCGCAGCAGCGTCTCCCCGTCCTCGGCCAGCACGTCGGGCGGATAATATGCCGCGTCATGCGGTGCCGCGCTCATCCCGTGCCCGCGCAGATCGGGCATGATAACGCGATAGCCCGCATCGGCGAGCAATTGCGCGTGGCCATAGCGGATCCAATTGACCCAGCCGTTCGAGAACAGGCCATGGATCAGCACCACGGGCCGCCCCTCCCCCATCTCGCGATAGGCAAGATCGAGCCCGTCATGGCTCTTGAAATAGGTAACGGCGAAATCAGTCGGGGAGCTTGCCAACGGTCTTCATCCAGCGATCTGTGACGTTGGGGTTTTCGTCCGTGCGCCAGCCCGGCAGATCCGCAATATGCTGCCAGTTGGCCAGCAGGCTCTCGACCGCATAATTGTGCACCGGATGGAAATCGCCGGGCTCGTCGAACGAACCCAGCGTGATGTCCATGCCCGTCGCGCCCTCGACGAAGCGGAAGCCCAGCGGCGTGCCGCATGTCCGGCAGAATGGCCGCTCCGCGATCGGCGAGGAGCGATACCAATCGGGTTCGGTTTCCCACACAAGCTTGTCGAGATCGACGCTCACAAAGGCAATCGACGCGCCTCCGGTTGCATGACGGCACATTTTGCAATGGCAGAGATAGGCTTCGTCATTGTCGACGGCCACCCGGTAACGGATGCGTCGGCACTGGCAGCCGCCGGTCAGGTCCTTGGCCATTGCCGCGCGTTGGCACCGCATCGCCACGCTGGCAAGTCGGCGCGGGGAATGCCACGGCGCTCCGATGTCCGTTCCGGCACGATTTGACGCGATCATCCTCGGCGCCGGCGGCGCGGGGCTGAAGTGCGCCGCAGTCGCGGGCCAGCGCGGCCGGCACGTGCTGCTGATCGATCATGCACCGGAGGCAGGCCGCAAGATCCTGATCTCGGGCGGCGGGCGCTGCAATTTCACCAATCTTGATGTCGCACCCGATCGCTATCTCGGCGCCAACCCGCATTTCGCGCGCTCGGCCCTGAGCCGCTACACTGCGGCCGATTTCATCGCCCTGGTCGATCGCTATGGCATCGCCTGGCACGAAAAGACCTTGGGCCAGCTTTTCTGCGACGGCTCTGCCAAGCAGATCGTCGCGATGCTGCTCGACGAATGCGCCGCCGGTGGCGTCACGCTCCACCTGGGCGACGCCATCCGCGATGTGAGCCATGCCGACGGGCATTATCGCATCGATTATGGCGACCGTTCCGCCACCGCGCCCGCTCTGGTGATCGCGACCGGCGGGCCCTCGATCCCCAAATTGGGCGCGACCGGCTTCGCCTATGATCTCGCGCGCAAGTTCGGACTCAAGGTCGTCGAACCCCGCCCTGCGCTCGTACCGCTGACCCTGCCGCAGGATGAGGCACTGTTCCACTCTCTGGCCGGCGTCGCGACACCAGTCGTAGCCCGCGCCGGCGGCGCCTCCTTCGCCGAAGCCGCTCTGTTCACGCATCGCGGCCTGTCCGGCCCCGCGATCCTGCAAATCTCGTCTTACTGGAGCCATGGCCAGCCGATCGGGATCGATTTCCTGCCCGGCCATCGGGGCTGGCTGCTCGCCGCCAAGCGCGCGCGCCCGCGTGCAAGCCTGCGCTCGGTGCTGGCCAATCTGCTGCCCGACCGGCTGGCCGAAGCGCTCGCCGAACGGATCGGCCTGTCGGGCGCGCTCGACGAACAGCGCGACGCGGTGCTGGCCGAGATCGAGCGACGCCTCGCCGACTGGGAGTTTCGTCCCAACGGCACCGAAGGCTTCGCCAAGGCCGAAGTCACAGTCGGCGGCATCTCGACCGACGGACTGTCCTCGAAAACCATGGAGGCGCGCAAAGTACCCGGCCTCTACGCGATCGGCGAGGCGGTAGATGTCACCGGCTGGCTCGGCGGCTATAATTTCCAATGGGCCTGGGCGAGCGGCTGGGCGGCGGCGCAGGCACTATGACAGAACCGTTCGTTTCGAGCGTAGTCGAGAAACCTTGGGCAGCGTTCGTGAGTGTTTCTCGACTTCGCTCGAAACGAACGGAGAATCAGGATCTACTGGCCCCGCATCCCCTGCGTCCGCTTCATTACCGTCGCGCTGCGCAGCGCTTCGGTGCGGCCCCGCAGCAGTGCCACTTCAGCCTCGGTATAACCGCCGCTGGCGAAGCGCGCGCGCATCGCCTCGATCCGATAGCTCTCGCGGCGCAGCGCCC
>DATMIP010000382.1:0-22858 GCA_035554515.1 Sphingomonas sp.
ATCGATGGTGGCGGCTACCGGCGCGAAAATCACGCCCGCATTGGCACTCGTGCCCAAGGCCACGATTGCAGAAACCGCAGCAATTCCAAAGATATTCATCGAAAGTCCCCTCTTCCCAACGATTCTCGACGACGAGTCGTCGCGGGACTTATAGCAGGATGACCGATTATTTCCTTAGCAAAATGTTAACCACTTCGGATCAGAACCCCCAATCGACGATTTCCCAGCCCCGCATCGCCGCCAGCCTGCGCAGCCCGCCGCTCGGATTTACCGCAATCGCCGTATCGGCCCACGTCATGGCCGGCTCATCGGAAACATGATCCGAATAGAAGCGAATCGTCGCTGCCTCACGCCTGATCCGCGCTTTTTCCATCCATGCCTGGATCAGCCGCAATTTGGCCGGGCCATAATTATTTTCGCCGTCGATCGTCGCGTGGATGATGTCGTCCAGCCCGGTGATGCTTCCCGTCGCGACGACGTCATCGAATTTCAAGCGTGCCGCGATCGGCTCGACATAGAAGCGATAGGAAGCCGTCGCGAGTATGAGCCTCCGCCCCGCGGCGCGGTCGGCAGCGATCTGGCGGAGCGCGCCGGGATGGATGTTGGTTCTGACGACGAGATCGGCGAAGGCTTCGATCACCGGGACGAGCTTCGCGCGCGAAACGCTTTTCCCGATGAGCAGCCGCTGGGTCACTTCCTTGAGCCGCCGCCGATCGATCAGCCTGAGGGCATAGGCCGCCATCGCGAAGGGGATGAGCGGCGCGAGCGCCAGCCTCATGGGATTGAGCATTTTAGCTGCGAGAAGAAGGAATGGCGTGTAGGTACCCGTCCGTGTGATCGTGCGATCCATGTCGTAGATGGCGAGTTCGGTCATTGTCGCGCCTCAGCCGATTCGCGCGGCCAAGACAAGGATGGAGATGGAGTTCGAGGCCAGCGAGAGCGCGGAACTTTGGCGAGCCGCGCGCGGCTCGGCGGGAATGTCGGCGCGCTGCCGGTTGCGCTTTGCCACATCTCCAATAGTCTGGGGCCTATGAGCGCAGCGGCCGATTTCGAACTGGCGGACGACGGAATGACGCTGCGTTTCGTCGGCACCATGACGCTGGCCGCGCTGGGCACGCTGCCCCAGCGGCTCGACGAGCTTGAGGCGTCGCCCGACAAGATCGACATCGCGCCGGTCGAGCGGATGGATACGGTCGGCGCGTGGCTGATCCACCGCATCGCGCGCGATCACAACATCCCGGTGGCCGGCGCCAACAGCGATCAGGCGCACCTGCTCGAACAGGTTGCCGCCGCCGATCAGCCGCTCAAGATCAGACCCGATCACATGCCCACCTTCCAGCGTGTGCTCGAGCGAATGGGCATGTCGGTGGTGCGCTCGGGCGCTACGCTGATCGGGCTGATCGGCTTCTTCGGCGCGGTGCTTGTGACGATGGCGCAGCTCGTGATCCACCCGCGCCGCATCCGGTGGAACGCCGTCGTCCGCCAGTTTGAAGTCGTCGGGGTCGACGCGCTCGGCATCATCGGGCTCATGAGCTTCCTCATCGGGATCGTGATCGCGCAGCAGGGAGCGATCCAGTTGCGGCAGTTCGGTGCCGAAGTATTCACGATCAACCTCGTCGGCCGTCTGACCCTGCGCGAGCTCGGCGTGCTGATGACGGCGATCATGGTTGCCGGGCGATCGGGCTCTGCCTTCGCGGCGCAGATCGGATCGATGAAGCTGGCCGAGGAAGTCGACGCGATGCGCACAATCGGCGTGGCCCCAATGGAGGCGTTGGTGGTTCCGCGCATCCTGGCGGGCGTCATCATGATGCCGTTGCTAAGCTTTTACGCCGCGATGATCGGGCTGCTCGGAGGAGGGATCTTTTGTTGGTTTTCACTGGGCATCCCGCCCATCACCTTCGTCACCCGGGTGCGTGAAGTGGTGCCGGTCACGGACCTTCTTCAAGGGCTGCTGAAAGCTCCCGTCTTCGGGATGATCATCTCCATCGCCGGCTGTTTTCAGGGAATGCAGGTCGAGGGTAATGCGGAAGCGGTTGGATTGCGCACGACCGCCGCGGTGGTGCAGTCGATCTTTCTCGTCATCGTGCTCGATGCCTTCTTCGCGGTATTCTTCGCTTCGATCGGGTGGATATGAGGAGCGACGACGGCAAGCGCGCTGGCGAGGGCGACACCGTCATTTGCGTCCGGGGTCTCAACAACCGCTTTGGCGACCAGCTCGTTCACGAAGATCTCGATCTCGACGTAAGGCGTGGCGAGATTCTCGGCGTGGTGGGCGGATCGGGCACCGGCAAATCGGTGCTGATGCGGTCGATAATCGGTCTGCAGGAGCCTGAGGAGGGCCTAGTCGAAGTATTTGGCGAGCCCATGATCGGCCGCGATGATAATGATGCACGCCAGGTCCGCCGGCGCTGGGGTGTATTGTTTCAGGGGGGCGCGCTGTTCTCGACGCTCACCGTAGCTGAAAATGTCCAGGTCCCGGTGCGTGAATATTTCCCGCACATCGAACATGCGCTGCTGGACGAGATCGCCGCTTACAAGGTGACGATGACCGGGCTGCCCGCCGAGGCCGGCCCCAAATTCCCCTCCGAACTATCGGGCGGCATGCGCAAACGTGCCGGACTCGCCCGCAGCCTGGCGCTCGACCCCGAATTGTTATTCCTTGATGAGCCGACCGCCGGGCTCGATCCGATCGGCGCCGCGGCGTTTGACGATCTGATCAAGAGCCTGAAGGAAACGCTTGGGCTGACCGTCTTCCTGATCACGCACGATCTCGACACTCTCCATGCTATTTGCGATCGCGTCGCGGTGCTGGCCGATCGGAGGGTGGTCGCGGTCGGAACGATCCCGGAATTATTGGCGTTGGACCATCCGTGGATTCAGGAATATTTCAACGGTCCGCGCGGCCGGGTAGCGCAGGCCGCAGCGGACCGGCAGGGGGGCCAGGATCCTGCCGAGACACTGCGACGGCGGCGCGCGGCAATGGAATCAGCCGGGGGCGATTCGGCGGTAAAGGATTTGGGGGCGTGACGCGCTGATGGAAAACCGCTCGAATCATATCCTGGTCGGCACGGTCGTGCTCGCCCTGATCGCGATCGCACTGGCCTTCACCATATGGCTTGCCGGCTTTGGCGGTACCGACGACAAACAATATGACATATTGTTCAAGACGTCGGTCGAAGGGCTCGCCAAGGGTTCGGCGGTGACTTTTTCCGGCGTGCCGGTCGGCAAGGTCGATGACATCGTCGTCATGCCCGACCAACCCGAACTGATTCGCGTACGGATCGCGGTCAAACGCGACACGCCAATCCTGCAGGGCACGACCGCGACGATCGCAGGTGTCGGCTTTACGGGTGTCAGCGAAATCAACCTTGATGGCGCGATCACCGGCGCGCCCGCGATCGATCAACCAGGGCCGTTCGGATTGCCGCTGATTCCACCCAAGACCGGCGGGCTTGGCGCCATCCTCAACAATGCGCCGCAATTGCTGGAACGGATAAGCTCGCTGACCGAGAAACTGACCGAACTGCTCAACCCGCGCAACCAGCGATCAATCAGCAACATCCTGGCGCACATCGACACGATTTCGGGGTCGCTCGCGAATCGCAGCGATGATATCGCGGCGACGCTTGCCGCTGCGCATCTCGCGATCAAACAGGCGGGCGATGCCGCCGAGAAATTCGGCCAGCTGGCCGATACGACCAACGCCAACATCAAGCCCCTGCTCGTCAATCTCAACGAAGCGGTCGCGTCTGCCAAGCACAGCATGGCGAACATTGATGCAGCGGTGGACGACGCCAAGCCCGGGCTGAAGGCGCTATCGACCCAGACCGTGCCCGCGATCAACCAGCTTGTGCGAGACCTGGGTGAAACCGCCTCGTCGCTTTCGGCCATCTCCGGCAAGCTCGACCAGGGCGGCGCCGGGGGGCTGATCGGCGGGCCCAAGCTGCCAGATTATAAGCCGAGGAAATGATGAAGACAGCCAACCTCGCCTTGCTTGGCCTGCTGGCCGCGTTGCCGCTTTCGGGCTGCATCAGCTTCGGCGCCAAGCCGCCGCCGCGGCTGATGGCGCTGACCGCAACCACCCCGCTCGCGCCGGGCACGACGATCACTGCAGGCGACGCCCGTGCGGTCGCGATCGCGCGCCTCTCCGCCGTTCCCGCGCTCGCCACGCAGCGCGTGCTGGTGACCGACGGCCCGACCGCCGTCGCCTATCTCAAGGACGGCTTGTGGTCCGCCCAGCCGACCGACCTTTTCCGCGGGCTGCTCGCAGAGACGATCACGACCAAGACCGGTCGCATCGTCGCCGATCCGCGCAATCTTGCCATTCAGCCAAACACCCGCCTGTCAGGCCAGCTATCCGCCTTCGGGCTTGACGGCCCCGGCCTTGCGGTCGTGGTGACGTTCGACGGCACGATCGTGCGTACCGGCAGCGACCAGATCCAGACTCGCCGCTTCTCCGCCCGCGTGCCGGTCGCCTCGGACAAACCCGGACCGGTTGCGGTCGCGCTCAACCAAGCGGCCAATCAGGTCGCGGGGGAAGTTGCCGAATGGATTGCCCGATAAGGGATATCCCGCCCCGCGTCCGTGCCGATCATCCGAGGCTCTTGGACACCTGCTCGGCAACATCCTTCGACAGACCGGTCGTCGCGATGATCCGTTCCAGTTCGGCGCGCATCGCGGCGGCGCGCTTCGGCTCGAAGCGGCGCCAGCGACCGAGCGCCGGCACCAATCGTGCTGCGCTTTGCGGGTTCTTCGGGTCGACGGCGAGGATCATGTCCGCAAGAAAGCGATAGCCGCCGCCATTGAGGTCATGAAAGGCGCGCTGATTGGCGGCGAACGCGCCCACCAGCGAACGCATGCGATTGGGATTGGTCAGCGTGAAATCGGGGTGCCGCGAAAGCGCCTCGACCACCGTCGGCGTGTCGGTGCGAGTCGACAGGGCCTGCGCGCTGAACCATTTGTCGAGCACCAGCGCGTCATGGCTATACCGCTTGTAAAAGGCAGCGAGTGCCTCGGCCCGTTCGGGGGTATCGCCATTGGCCAATATGCCAAGCGCGCCCTGGCGATCGCTCATGTTATCGGCATCCGAAAATTGATCGAAAGCCAGCCGCGCGGCATCGTCAGCCCCGCTCGCCGCGATATAGCCGAGCGCGACGGTACGCAGACGGCGCGCGCCTTTGGCGGTCGGGGTATATTCATAGCGGTTGGCGTGATTGGCGGCATAGGCATCGCGCCACGCGTCGATCATTGCCGCACCGATCTCGGCGCGCAGCGTCTCGCGTATGGTGGCGATACGGTCGGGATCAACCTCCGCCAATTGATCGCCGATCAATGCCTCGGTCGGAAGAAGGACGGCTTCGGCCTTGAACGCGGCATCGAGCATGGGATCCGTCAGCGTGTTGCGGACCGCGTCGAGCACCGGAGCGCGGTTGGTCTTGCCGAGCGTGACACCCGCGATCAGCGTATCGAGCATCAACTGCTGCATCGCCTCGTAGCGCGCGAAAGGATCGTCATCGTGCGCTGAAAGAAAGGCGAGCTCCGCCGGCCCGCGATCGCTCTCCAATAGGATCGGGGCCGAAAAGCCGCGATTGATCGACAATATCGGCTTTTCGGGAAGGCCGTCGAACAGGACTTCCGACTTCGCCGCGTCAAGCATCACCAATTGCTCGTCGCCCATCGGCTTGCCGCTGCGTTCGCCGAGCAAGGCAATGCGGATCGGGATAGCCATCGGCTGTTTGTCCGGCTGATCGGGCGTCGGCGGGACGGTCTGTTCGAGCTTGAGCCGCGCGCGGCCGCCAGGAGCGTCATGTTCCAGCGCCGCCTTGACGCGCGGCGTTCCAGCCTGGCTGTACCATAAGCGAAACTGAGTGAGGTCGGCCCCGGTTGCATCCTCCATGCTCGTGACGAAATCCTCGCAGGTCACGGCCTCGCCGTCATGGCGCTGGAAGTAGAGATCGGTGCCCGCGCGAAAACCTTCCTCGCCCAATATGCTGCGCAGCATGCGGATCACCTCGGCGCCCTTGTTATAGATCGTCGCGGTGTAGAAATTCGAAATCTCAATGTAGGATTCGGGCCGGATCGGATGCGCCAGCGGCCCGGCATCTTCGGGAAATTGCGCGCCGCGCAGCGCACGCACGTCCTCGATCCGCTTGACGGCGGGCGAGCCCTGATCAGCAGAGAATTGCTGGTCGCGAAAGACGGTGAAGCCTTCCTTCAGCGAAAGCTGGAACCAGTCGCGGCAGGTAACCCGGTTGCCGGACCAATTATGGAAATATTCGTGCGCGACGACGCCGGCGATCGCGTCGAAATCGGCATCGGTCGCCGTGTCCGCATCCGCCAATATGTAGCGTGAATTGAAGATGTTAAGGCCTTTATTCTCCATCGCACCGAAGTTGAAATCCGAAACCGCGACGATGTTGAAGATGGCGAGATCATATTCACGGCCGTAAACGCGCTCGTCCCACGCCATGGATGCCTTCAGCGCCTGCATGGCGTGATTGGTCTTGGCGATATCCTCCGGGCGAACCCAGATGCCGAGTGCGATATCGCGGCCGGAACGGGTCGTGAACGTATCGCGATTGGCAACCAGATCGCCTGCCACGAGGGCGAAGAGATAGCAGGGTTTGGGAAAGGGATCGCGCCACAGCGCATAGTGGCGCCCGCCGCGGCAATCTCCGCTGTCGACCGGATCGCCATTGGCGAGCAGGACTGGATACCGATCCTTGTCTGCCTCCATCCGCACCGAATAGCGGCTCAGCACGTCGGGCCTGTCGGGGAAAAAGGTGATGCGGCGAAAACCCTCGGCCTCGCACTGGGTGCAGAGCAGGCCGTTCGATTCGTACAGGCCCATCAGTTTCGTGTTGGCGGCGGGCGCGATCGTGACCTCGGTTTCGATCAGGTGATCGCCACGCGGCAGATCGATCACGAGATCGGGGCCGTCCATCCGCCACGCATCGTGCAATTCCTCGCCATCGATCGCGACGCGCTCGGGACGCAGACCCTCGCCGTTAAGGCGGAGAGGGTGGGCGTGAGCGCCGTTCCGCCGGACGGTCAGCCGCGCGACGACCTTCGTCTCGGCCGGGTCGAGCCGGAAATCCAGCGCCACCTCCGGCACGAACCAGTCGGGTGGAGTATAATCTCCGCGCCGGATCGGTGCGGGGGGAGTAGCGGCAGCAGACAGCGCATCAAGCATAGCCAACGCCTCTATGGCGGTATTCCGCCGGATGCCAGCCCAAGCAAGACACTGGCCAGCGACCGCTCGATCGGCCTAGCTGGTCGCATGCCTCGGCTCATCCTGTTCGGTCCCGGCTTTTCGGGGACACGCATCGCGGCTGCGCTGGAACGCGACGGCTGGGAGGTGGTTGCAATTGGACGCGATGCGCCGCCGATTGTGACGTTGGAGGCGCTGGCGAAGG
Source organism: Sphingomonas sp. (assembly GCA_035554515.1). Taxonomy (GTDB): domain Bacteria; phylum Pseudomonadota; class Alphaproteobacteria; order Sphingomonadales; family Sphingomonadaceae; genus Sphingomonas_I. The sequence continues at coordinate 7,416 of DATMIP010000382.1, forward strand.
CAACCCACCTCATCTCCACGGTGCCACCTGGCGCGGATGGCGACCCGGTGCTCGCGGCCCACGGAGAAACGATCGGCCGGATCGGCTGGATCGGCTACCTCTCCTCGACGGGCGTCTATGGCGATACACGCGGCGCGTGGATCGATGAAAGTGCGGTGCTTGCCGGTCGACGCGGCGGACGCGTGGCGGCAGACCTAGCGTGGCAGGCAATCGGTGCGCGGGTCTTCCGCCTGCCGGGAATTTATGGCCCTGGCCGATCCATGATCGAGCGTTTGCGCGCCGGTCAGGCGCATCGCGTCGACCTGCCCGGCCAGGTCTTCTGCCGGATTCACGTGGACGATATCGTGCGCGCCGTGCTGGCTGCGATCCAGCGGGGCCCGGCCGGCATCTATAATGTCGCCGACGATCTGCCCGCCGCACAGAATGACGTCGTTGCCTATGGCGCACGCCTGCTCGGCATCGCAATGCCGCCGCTTACGTCGCTGGATGACCTCAATCTCTCCCCCGCTGCGCGGGCATTCTATAGCGAGAATCGCCGCGTTTCGAACGCCAAGGCGAAGCGCGTGCTCGGGTGGCGCCCGATTCATTCGACCTATCGCGAAGGGCTTACAGCGCTGATTTGAGCCAGCTTGTCCGAAGGCCGTCGTTCCGGCCCCGATCGATACCTCTACCGCGCACGAACTGCGATAGGCCTCGATTAGGGGGGTTATGCGAACGCCGGCCGGGAGTCTGCAATGGCCGGCGCGCGCATTGCCATCGTAAGGGCCGGCAGCCGGCGGTCGAGTCAGCAGATGGCCGCGCGCGCCAAGTCGTTGCTGCTTTCGGTCGAGCTTCTCCGGCCGAAGGCAAAACCACCGAAACCGTCGCTGCAACCAGCGCCACGATCACCCGAATCCGACGCCATCGAGCGCACCCGATTCGCACAGCCAAGGGGTCCGACGCCCTGTTCGGCTTCTCGCGCAGGCGAATCCGCCGTAGCGTGGACATATGCACCCCTTGCCCTCCGTCGATTCCCTTGCCGGAGATGGCATCGAACTGCTCCGCCGCCTGGTGGCGTTCGATACGACGTCGCGGGATTCCAATCTGGCGTTGATCGAGTATGTCGAGGCGTTGCTCGGCAGCCTGAGCATCGGCACGACGCGCGTACCCAATGCCGATGGCGGCAAGACCAATCTCTACGCGACGATCGGACCGAAGATCGAACGGGGCATCATTCTGTCCGGCCATACCGACGTCGTCCCGGTCGATGGCCAGAATTGGTCGAGCGATCCCTTCACGCTCACCGAGCGCGAGGGCCGGCTCTATGGGCGCGGAACGTGCGACATGAAGGGCTTCCTGGCGCTTGCACTCGCTGCCGCCCCTCTCTTCGCCGAACCAGGCCGATTGCACCGCCCGATCCATCTCGCTTTTTCCTACGACGAGGAAGTCGGGTGCCTTGGCGCGCCGGCGATGATCGCGGAAATGAGGCGATTATTGCCTCGTCCCGCCGCGGTGATCGTCGGCGAACCGACCAATATGGAGGTCGTCCACGGCCATAAGGGGATCACATCCTACGTCGTCACGGTCACCGGGCATGAGGCGCATTCCAGCCTGACGCATCTCGGCCTGTCGGCAAACATGGCCGCGATCGGGTTGATGCACCGACTCACCGAGCTCGCCGCCAGGCTGGAATTGGAGGCCGATCCGGCTTCGCCTTTCGTTCCCGGACATGCCACGCTCACCGTCGGCCAGATCAATGGCGGGACCGCGGTCAACATCCTCGCACGCGAATGCGTGTTCGTGTTCGACCTGCGTTGCCCGCCAGGCACCGATCCGCAGGCGATCCTCGCCACCTTTCTCGCCGAAGCGAAGGTGCTCGATGCCGCGATGAAATCGCGCTTTGCCGACGCCGGCGTCACGATTGTCCGTCGCTCCGCGACACCAGCCTTCGCCCCCGAACCTGATGGTGAGGCAGAGCGCGTCGCGCGCAGCCTCACCGGTGACAATGGTCCGCCACGCGTGGTTGCTTATGCCGCCGAGGCGGGGCAGTTCCAGGAAGCGGGCTTTTCGACCGTGATCTGCGGCCCTGGTTCGATCGAACAGGCGCACCAACCCGACGAATATGTCGAACGCGGACAGATGGAACGCGGTGCCGCTTTCATGCTGCGCCTTGTAAATATGCTGTCGACCTGATCGTTTCGCTCAGTCGACGGGGTAAGTGCCGGGACCCGTCGCCCAGGGCTGAGCCGAATAGGCGCGCATTCGGCCCCGTCACGCATCGCCCCGATAAGGTGCAGAAGGGTCAAGACTACGGATTCCCACGCGAATCACGATCGGCTATAGGATGCGAAAGGAGGCATTCAGAAAATCCGCCAGGTCGCTGCACTTCCCTACAAGACGGACGATAGCGGCGCGGTGAGCGTCCTGCTTATCACAAGCCGCGAAACGCGCCGGTGGGTGCTGCCGAAGGGGAACCGCATCCGCGGGCTGGCGAGCCATGAGGCCGCGGCGCACGAGGCGTTCGAGGAAGCCGGCGTCAACGGTATTGCCTGCCCAACCCCGCTCGGCCAATTTAGCTATTGGAAGAAGCGCCGCAATGGCCAGCTCAAGCGGGCGACGGTCGATCTCTTCCCCCTGGCCGTGACCGGCCAGGCCGAGGACTGGCCAGAGCAAGATGAGCGCGATACGCAATGGTTCGACCTGCCCGGTGCGGCCGCGGCGGTTGACGAGCCGGATTTGTCGCGCCTGATCGGTGCCTTTCGCGTTCCGCGCCCCACTGGACGGCGCGAGCGCTTATTGTCATGGGCGCAGAGACAAGGGGAGAATTTTCCAATGCTGCGCTGGTTCCAGGCGCTGATGCCCAAGCAGGGCCGCTTCTTCGACCAGTTTGAAGACCATGCTGCAACCCTCGTTACCGGCGCCGACGCCCTCGCTCGCCTGCTCCAGGGCGGCCCCGACATCGCGCTCCACGCGAAGGAAATCCACGATCGCGAGCAACAGGCCGACGAGATCACGCGCGACGTGCTTCAGGATGTTCGTCGCATCCTGATCACTCCCTTCGATCGCACCGCGATCACCGGGCTGATCGCGGCAATGGACGATGCCATCGATCAGATGAACGCCACCGCCAAGGCAATCACGCTGTTCGAGCTGGGCGAGTTCGAGCCGCAAATGCGCGACATGAGCGGAATCATCGTCGAGGCGGCCCGGGTAACGTCCGAAGTGATCCCGCTGCTACGTTCGATCGGGGACAATGCCAGTCGGATTCTCGAGCTGACCGCGCGCCTTGTGCAGCTGGAAGGCCATGCCGACGAGATCCACGATGCCGGTCTCAAGTCGCTTTTCAAAACCGCCGAGGGCGATGGCAAACCGATGGCCTTCATCGTGGGCCGCGAAATTTACAGCCACCTTGAACGCGTGGTCGACCGGTTCGAGGATGTCGCCAACGAAATCCAGGGTCTCGTGCTTGACCACGCCTGAGCAGACCGCTTCTTGACCCACCTCGCTCCAGCTTTGCTGTTCGGCCTGATCGGCATCGCCCTGCTGTTCGATCTCCTGAACGGCCTGCACGACGCCGCCAATTCGATCGCGACCGTGGTCTCGACGCGCGTGCTCAGCCCGCAGGTCGCGGTATTCTGGGCCGCCTTTTTCAACTTCATCGCTTTCCTGTTTTTCAGTCACAGCGTGGCCTACACGATAGGCAAAGGCACGATTTCGATCGACGTGGTCGATGCCCAGGTGGTGTTCGGCGCGCTGATGGGCGCGATCAGCTGGAATCTGATCACGTGGGCGCTGGGAATCCCGTCCTCATCGAGCCATGCGCTTGTCGGCGGCCTGATCGGAGCAGGCACCGCGAAGGGGGGCCTTGGCGCGATCATGTGGTCGGGCGTGGGCAAGACGGTCGCAGCCATCTTCCTTTCGCCGGCGATCGGCTTGATGCTGGCGCTAATGATGGTGTTGATCACGAGCTGGATGTTCCACCGGAAGGCACCAGCCGGCGTCGACCGTATATTCCGCAAGCTCCAGCTTGTTTCCGCGGCGGCCTATTCGCTGGGGCACGGCGGCAATGACGCCCAGAAGACGATGGGGATCATCACCGTCCTGCTTTATTCGCAGGGACTGTTATCGGGCGAATTCCACATCCCGTTGTGGGTGGTGCTCGCCTGCCAGGCCGCGATGGGGATCGGGACGCTCGTTGGCGGCTGGCGGATCGTTCACACGATGGGCTCCAAGATCACCCGTCTCAATCCCCAACAGGGATTTTGCGCCGAAACGGGCGGCGCGATCACCCTGTTTCTGGCGACACTGGGCGGCATCCCGGTCTCGACCACGCACACCATAACCGGGGCGATCGTCGGCGTCGGGGCGGCGCGGCGCATGTCGGCGGTGCGATGGAGCGTGGCGTCGAGTATCGTCGTCGCCTGGCTCGTAACGCTCCCTGCCGCCGCATTGATCGGCGCGGGCTTCTACGAACTGACCCGGCTTTTCTGACCCCACATCCTTGCGTGCCCGACCATCGGGGATTCACGCGGGGTCACAACCGGTATAGGCTCCCGCCCCATGACCCCCGCTTTTTCGGTGACCCAGTCGATCCTTGGCCAGGCATGGCGCTGGCGCGGGATCGCGGCGGATCCGCATGACGCGGATTTCGTACCAGACGATCTCGTGACGCAATTGCTGCTGTCGCGCGGCGTGGCGCGCGAGGCGATCGAGCTTCACCGCCTGCCGACGATCCGCGGTTTCATGCCGGATCCCTCGATCTTCCGCGATATGGACGTCGCCGCGGAGCGGCTCGCGGCGGCGGTGATCGCGAACGAGCCGGTGACGATTTTCGGAGATTATGACGTCGATGGGGCCACGTCCGCGGCGTTGCTGATCCGCCTATTGCGCGACCTAGGGCTGGCTCCACAGGCCTATATCCCCGACCGCCTGATGGAGGGTTATGGACCGTCGGGAGAAGCCCTGGTCAGGATTGCGAGGGGGGGTGCGCGGCTGATCGTCACCGTCGACTGCGGCGCGCAGGCGTTCGAGGCGCTCGAGATGGCGGCCGCGGAGGGCGTCGACGTGATCGTGGTCGATCATCACAAATGCGCGGCGCAATTGCCCAAGGCGTTCGCCCTGGTGAACCCCAATCGGCTCGACGAAACCGAAGGCGCGGCGCACGGCCACCTCGCTGCGGTCGGTGTCGCTTTCCTGCTCGGTGCGGCATTGATCCGCACATTGCGCGCGCGCGGCTGGTTCGGTGAGCGCGCCGAACCGCGCCTCATCGATCTGCTCGATCTGGTCGCGCTCGGGACCGTCGCCGACGTCGCCCAGTTGAAGGGCCTCAACCGCGCATTCGTCGCGCAGGGGCTGAAAGTGATGGGCCAGGCCCGCAATATCGGCCTCGTCGCGCTCGCGCGCGCGGCGGGGCTGGTCAAGGCCCCGACCTGCACCGATCTGGGTTTCGCGCTCGGCCCGCGCATCAATGCGGGCGGGCGGGTCGGCAAGGCCGACCTTGGCGTACGCCTGCTCACCACCGAAGACGAAGCCGAGGCCGAAGCGATCGCCATAGAACTGGATCGACTCAACGGCGAACGGCGCGCGATCGAGGCAACGGTCACCGAAGCCGCTGAGGCACTGACCCACGCCCAGGGCAATCGGGCGGTCGCGGTGGTCGCGGGGGCCGGCTGGCACCCGGGCGTGATCGGAATCGTCGCCGGCAGGCTCAAGGAAAAATTGGGTAGGCCGGCGATCGTGATCGCGATCGACGAGGACGGAAACGGCAAGGGATCGGGCCGCTCCATCTCCGGTGTCGATCTTGGCGCAGCGGTGCTGGCCGCCAAGGATATGGGGCTGCTGGTGGCTGGCGGGGGGCACGCAATGGCGGCGGGACTGACAGTCGCGGCTGACCGAATCGACGCACTTGCCGATTTCCTCGATGCGCGCCTGGCCGACGACGTGGCGCGCGCCCGCGACGATCGCGCCTTGCTGCTGGACGCGGTGCTGAGCTGCGGAGGGATTGCACCAGCCCTGGTCGAGGCGCTCGAGGCGGGCGGCCCCTACGGCGCCGGCTGGCCAAGCCCCCGCGTCGCCGCTGGGCCAGTGCGGATCATCAAGGCCGACGTGGTTGGAAACGGCCATGTGCGCGCGGTTGTCGCCGGCGAGGACGGGCGATCCATCAAGACGATCGCCTTCCGCCAGGCCGACAGCGCGCTCGGACAGGCGCTGCTTGGCGCGGGGCCGCACCGCCGCCTGTGGCTCGCCGGCCGGGCCCGGATCGACAGCTGGAATGGCGGATCTGCGGCCGAACTTCATATCGATGACGCCGCCTGGGCCGACTGAACAGGAGTTGGGCGCCTCCGCCGATTGACCTCCTTGTTTCGCGCCCCTAAGCGGACGCGCGGACGGCCCCTTCGTCTAGCGGTCTAGGACGCGGCCCTTTCACGGCTGAAACACGGGTTCGATTCCCGTAGGGGTCACCAGTCGAACGATTTACCGGATCGATTTCCATGCGCAGGCGCCACGGGGCGTCTTTGCAGCATTATCGTTCCAGCCCGCCGTCGGGCCTTTCGCTCTTCGAAAACTGCGTTCGCCCGGTGCATAAATGGCATCTCGCGCAACGGCCGGCCGGGCATAGGGAGAATGTCCGGGCTTGGAGAAACGGCAATGCGCGCAAAGAACCAGGATGCGGCGGATCCCCACGCTGACGTCGTCGACGAACGTGCATTGCCCGTCATCGATCTTGCAGCTGCGCGTGATTACGGCACGTTCGAGCACGACGCGCTTGTTCGCAGCATTAGGGAAAGCGCGGTTGCCAACGGATTTTTCTACCTGATCAATCATGGAATCCCGCTCGAAACGATGCAGGGGATGTTGGCCCAGGCAAAGCGCCTGTTCAGCCTGGATCAGGACGCCAAGCAGGCGATCGCGGCGAAACATTCTTCGGGGCTTGGTTACGGACTCATGGCGGGCAAGGAATTGTCCGGCAAGAAGGGCGACAAGCTGGGCAAGGAAGAATTCTATTACGCTCGCGATGGCGTTCCCGGTATTACCGAGAAAAATCAGTGGCCGGCCGATTTGCCCGGCTTCCGCGAAGATCTGATGGCGTATCTCGATCAGATGCACGGCCTCGCGGAGACGCTCATGAGCCTGCTGGCGGAATCGCTGGACTTGCCAGCGGATTACTTCACCGATTTCTGTAGCGATCCCCTGGCGAGTGTTCGGCTCGTCCGTTATCCCAGCGAGGGAGCCGTTGCCGGTACGCATACGGATTTCGGCGCGCTAACCTTCCTGTTGCAGGATGGCGCCGGCGGCCTGCAGGTTTACGATCACGCGATGGACGGATGGATCCAGGCGGTGCCGATACCGGGGAGCTACGTCGTCAACCTCGGGGACCTGTTCGAGGTGTGGACGAACAAATTCTATCGCTCGACCCCACACAGGGTGGTCCATCCCGCCGGTCTCGACCGCTTTTCGATCCCATTTTTCTATACGGGTGCAGCCGACTATGTCGTTCAGTGCCTCCCGCAATTTCGCGCTAATGGGCCGTTGCTCGCTCCAACCACGCCAGCGGGCCATCTCAAGGGCGGCCACGAAGCGCAGGGTTTCTGATCGGGGCTGAGCTTTACGTACCGTCCATCCAGACCGACTTGGTTTGCAGAAACTCTTCGATATGGTGCTCGCCATATTCACGGCCTATTCCGCTGGCCTTATACCCGCCCGAGGGCACGGCCGGATCTAGGATGTTATAACAATTCACCCATATTGAGCCGGCTTGAAGCGCACGGCTCATACGCTGCGCCCGGCCCATATCACGCGTCCATACACCTGCCCCCAGCCCATAAGGGCTCGCATTCGCCCTGGCCACGACCTCAGCTTCCTCATCGAACGGAAGCAAGGAGACGACGGGGCCGAAAACCTCCTCGCGCACGACGGTCATCTCGTCCCGACAGTTGCTCAACACCGTCGGCGCAAAGAAGAAACCATTGTCCCACGCGTCGCCTTCGAGGCGACTCCCTCCCGACATGACGGTCGCCCCCTCCCGCCGCGCCGATTGCACATAGTCGATTACGCGGGCGAGCTGGCGTCCGGAAACCAGAGGGCCCAATTCGGAGCCGGCCGTCAATCCGTCACCGATGCGCATCGCGCTGCTGATCCGGACGACGCGCGCCGCGAAATCATCGGCGACCGAGCGTTGCACGAACAGGCGCGATCCCGCGCTGCAGACCTGCCCCGAATTCCCGAATGCCGCCAGCACCGCGGTTGCCGCGGCCTTTTCCAGGTCCGCATCGTCGAATATGATGTTGGGCGACTTGCCGCCAAGCTCCAGCGATACCCGTTTGAAATTACCCGCCGAGCTTTGCAGGACCATCCGCCCCGTCGCGGTGGAGCCCGTGAAACTGATCTTGTCGATGCCCGGGTGAAGAGCAAGGGCGGCCCCTGCTGTCGCGCCGCGCCCGGTGACTATATTCACGACTCCGGAGGGTATGCCCGCCTCAAGGCACAATTGGCCGAGCAGCAGCGGACTGAGCGAGCCGTCTTCGGCCGGTTTCACGATGATCGTGCACCCTGCGGCGAGCGCGGGCGCGATGTTGAGCACGGCCGACCATGCGGGCGAGTTCCACGGAATGATCGCCGCGCATACGCCCATCGGCTCCTTGATCGTCGCGGCGAACATGTCGCGACGCGAAATATTCGGGGTGGTGCCGTGGACGGTACGCGCAAGTCCCGCATTGTACCGCAGGATGCTCGCGATCAGCCCGATGCTGCCCTGCGTGCGCCACAGGGGGGATCCCATGTCGAGCGTATCGAGCCGAGCAAGGTCATCGCCATTTTTTTCAACCAGATCGGCGAGGCGAATAAGCGCCATTTGCCGGTCCGCCGGGGTTCTTTCAGCCCATGCTCCGTCAAACGCGGTGCGTGCCGCAATGACCGCCCGGTCAACATCTTCCGCATCCGCGTCCGCGACGGTCGCCAGGAGATCGCCATTGGCGGGGTTGCGGGACTCAAGAAAGGTGCCGGAACCAGGTTGAGTCCATTGCCCCCCTATCAGCAGATGCTTGACCGGATTTTCGAGGAAAGGGTGCGCGGCCAATATCGGCTCCTCAGTCGCTCTCTTTGTTGTCACGCACCATCGGCGGCGCTGCTTCTAGATGAAGCAATGAACGATCCCCGCGTTGTGCCAAAACCATCGTGACATGTTGCCAAATGCGAACCGCCGCGCCGCCCCCGGCCGTTTTGCGCGGCAATCCGGGCGCGCACCACGTGTCACCTCGCCGCCGTTGATGTTGCTGCAACGCCGGCGGGCGGGAATAGCAATATGTCTTGCGGCTTGGGCATCCCTAAGCCGGTCTTGGCAGCGCAGGAAATCGCCAGGAGAAGACAATGGGCAACGGGGCAGACCAGGATGACGCGCTGATCGCGGAAACGGTCGATCTCTCCCAAATTCCCCTGATCGACTTCAGCCGCTTCCTTAACGGGTCGGCTCAGGAACGACGCGAGGTGGCCGACGAGCTTGTTCGTGCCTGCGAGCTCATCGGATTCTTCTATCTGACCGGTCACGGTGTGTCCGAAACGCTGCGCACCAGGATGTTCGAGCGTTCGGCCCAGCTGTTTCATCTTCCCATGCGCGAGAAAACCAAGCTCGAAGCGACCCAGGAATGGAATCGTGGCTATGTTTTCGGCGGCGGACGGGAAAGACTGGACGCCAATTCGCGCACGTTCGAGCAATATCGCATCCAGCGCGAATTCGCGGCAGACGATCCCGACCTTCTGCGTGACGATCCGATGTTCCAGCCGAACCGCTGGCCGGACCAGATCGCCGGATTCGACGTCGATTGTATCGCTTATTATGACGCGATGTCGAAGTTGGGCAGTGAGCTCCTCAACGCATTCGCCGTCGGCCTCGACCTGCCCGAGGATCGCTTTGACCGTTATTTCCGCAAACCGATCTCGCAAATCAGCATGATGTACTATCCAGCCCTGCCCGAGGGCGTCGGAAACGAGGTGAAAAACCTGTCCGCGCATACCGATGAAGGACCGGTCGTGATGCTGGCGCAGGGCGACGTTGGCGGTCTCGAAGTAAAGACGCCGGATGGTCGCTGGATCGCGGCGCCGCCGGTCGCGGGGGCCTTCACCGTCAATATCGGCAACATGATGATGTGGTGGTCAAACGGGCGGTTCAAATCAACATTGCATCGTGTCCGCAACACTTCGAGCCAGGAAAGATTTTCGATTCCCTTCTTCTGGAACGCCGATCCCGACGTAACGGTCGAGCCGCTGCCCGAACTGGTCGCACGAGACGGCGAGACGCGTTACAAGCCCGTCCAGGTGGGCCCGCTGCTCTCGCGTTTCTACAAGTCGGTCATCCACACGCCGTTCGAAGACCAATGACGGCGGCCACGGCCGAGCCGGTTACTCGTAACAGTCCGGCGCCAGACGGATTGTCTGAATGGCGACCGGATCGTGGAACAGCAGCATTTCGACATCGGGCTCGGCGCAAAGGAGGTTCAGCCGGTCGATGGCAGCGATCGCCGCCACATCATCGCAGGCCTGGCCGGGCAGCACACGATCGATGAAATTCTCGGCGAAATCTCCCGCGTCGAAGGGGAGCAGAATGCGCTTCCCGGACGGCAGCCTGACGAGCGCCGACTGATGGCCGGGCGTATGGCCTCTCGTGTCGAGCAGCGACAGGCCCGGCATGGCATCCCAATCGCCGTCCCGCAAATCCCAGTCCAGACCCGGCATGGTATAATCGTCGGCAATATAGCCGGGGCCCGGCGCCTCGCCAAAGGCCCATAGATGCTCGCGTCGCTGAACGGAAATGCGCGCGTTGGAGAAGCGATCCAGCCGATCGCCATGGTCGAAGTGCAGATGCGACAATATTACGTGCCGAATCTGGTCGGGCGTCACACCGATTTCAGCCATCTGCGCCTCCAGCAGATGATCCTGCCTTACCACCGGCGGGGACCAGCCATGCCGAAGGAACTCGCGCTCGCGCAGTTCGGGATCGCTGCAATAGGCCGGGTTGATGCCGGTATCGAGCAGCACCCAGCCTGCGCGCGTATCGAGCAGATACGCGCAGACGGGCTCCGCGACGATGAACCGCGCGCCCCGGTCACGGGTCGAGACCGTCTTGGGCAGGACTTCATATCCGCACAGGAGCACAAAAAGGCGATTCACGTCGGTCACGGCGGCGAGCTCCGGCTTGGTCGAAGCCGATATAGCAAGACGGTCGTATCGCCGGCGTTGCCGAAAATGGGGCGTCGCTTTGACAGAATCGAAGATAAGCACGAATTTGAAGATGAGTGATCTATTCGACAATAGCTATTCGTCGCAGGTCCGGCCGATGTTGCGTGGACGCCGCGGTGCGATTGCCGCGGCGCATCCGCTGGCGACTGCCGCCGGCCAGCAGATGTTTGAACGGGGCGGTAACGCGGCCGATGCCGTGATCGCGGCCCAGGCCGTGCTCTGCGTCATCGCGCCAAATTCCTGCGGGCTCGGCGGCGACCTGCTCGCCTTGGTGAACGACGCGGATGGAGAGACGGTCGCGGTCAGCGCCACCGGCGCGGCGCCGGCGGGCCTTGTCGCGGCGAGTCATGACGGAGCCAACAGCGTCACCGTTCCCGGTATCGTCTCGGGGTGGGAGTGTATGGCCAGGCGCTGGGCCCATTTGCCCCTGGCAATCTTGCTTGGGCCTGCCATCGAAATAGCCACGCAGGGCTTTGCTCTGCCAACGTCGCTGATGCTGGACGTGGAAGCGCAGCGCGTACGCCTCCTTGCCGGAGGAGCCGGCGAATGGATCCTGCTCAAGACCGCCGCAGGTGACCATGTCACGCAGCCGCACCTCGGTGGGCTGCTACGCCGGATTGCCGCCGACGGCGCAGCCGCCTTCTACCAGGGCGATTCTGCTGCCGCGATCGAGCGGGCCATCGCCCGTGGCGGGGGCACGCTCAACCGGCATGACCTTGCCGCGCACAGCACCGAGCTACGCGCCGCGATCACGGTCTCTTTCGGTGCCTGGCGGGTCGCGGTTCAGCCCCCGCCGACGCAGGGTATTCTCCTCGCCATGGCCCTGGCCGCCCTCGATGCCTGGGGCGCGAACGATGCCCCGCTTCTCGACCATCTATGCGTGGAATTGACCGAAGCGGCATTCGCCTACCGGGCTCGATCGGCGGAAGGCTCTGATCTTCTGGCGATCCCCCTTGAGGTCGATCCGGCCCGCGCGGCGCGGCGCGGCGGTCCGCGCGCCTATCTTCATACGGCGGGTGTCGCCGCGGCGGATGCCACAGGCATGACGGTTTCGTCTCTGGTCAGCGTCTTCGACGATTTCGGCTCCTGCATATTCGTCCCGGAGCTTGGCCTCACGCTGAACAATCGCGCGGCCGGGTTTACCGACGGGCCGAACGCAGCCGCGCCCGGCAAGCGCCCGGTTCATACGCTAGCCCCGATCTTGCTGAGCGACGGAGCGCGGCGCATCGGCCTTGCAACGCCGGGTGCCGATGGACAGGTCCAGACGCTGCTCCAGATACTGGCGAAGCTGGTCCGCCAGGGGACGAGTCTGCCACACGCCGTGTCGGCACCTCGCTGGCGCAGCGAGGGCGGAGCGTTGCTTGTCGAGGAAGGCCACCCTCACTGCCAAACACTGGCGCGGCGCGGACATGATACGATGATCGTGAAGGCGGGCGACACACGCTTCGGCGCGATCGTCTGCGCCGCGTTCGACGAAGGCCCCGCTGCTCTCGCCGATTGGCGGCGCGAATGCTGGGCCGGCATCGCATGATGTCCGGGCATCCCGGGGCTCGCGAATGGCGCCTGATCGTCTGCGCCACGCTGTCCCGTCGTTTCGCAAACCGTCGGCCTCCAGAGGCGGTCGAACAAGGACGCATGAGGACATGATGGCGATCGACCCCGCAAGCCCCCCGCGTCGACCGCTGGTCATCGGAATCCTGGTCTATCTCCTCACCATTCTCAGCATGGCGACCGTGGGTGCCGTGGTCACTACCATGATGCGATTCTGCGCGGATATTCACGCAACTCCGGTGGAGCTTGGCGTTGCTATCTCGATGTTCTCATTGCCGTCGGCAACGCTTGGAATTTTCGGCGGCCTGATCAACCGTTTCGGCCACCGGCGCACGATCATCATTTCGGGTCTGGTGGCGGCGATGAACGATGTTCTGATCTATCTCTCAGGCTCGCTCCTTGCCCTGGATCTCGGCCTCCTGCTTACGGGGCTGGCGTTTACGGGCGCGTCCATCGCCTCACCGGCCTATCTCATGAATATGCTGGACGGCGCCGACCGCGCTCGCGCTGTTTCGCTATGGTCCACCTACGGCCCAACCGGCTACGCGATCGGCCTGCTCCTCGCAGCGCCGTTCACGACCGGCGACAACTGGCGAATGCCGCTTCTGATAGCGGGCGCATTGCTGGCGGTCTTTTCTGTCGCGGCCGCGTTCATCCTGCCTCGGGACGCACCGGCGACCAGCACGGAGGCTCTGTCAGGGCGTGAGCAGGTCCGCGACGTCATCCACATGTTGGGCGATCGCCATTTTGTCAGGCTCGCCTTCGCCCTCGGCGTGCCGACCGCGATATCCTATGGTACCGGCATAGCCGCACCGTCCTATATATCGACAACCTATGGCGTTTCGATCGGGTCGTCCGCGGCGATGGTGGCGGCGGCGAAGATCGCCGCGATGATAATGGGCGGTGTGATGATCGGCCAGCTTCTGGCGCGAAACATGAGCATTCACCGCTTATTTGGTATCACGGCGCTGCTCGGTATCGTTGCGCAGATAATGCTGTTCGCGCCATTCTTCGGGGTCGGGGTCGCCTTCACCGCGCTCATCATGTGGCTGTTCGCGGTGAGCGGTATTTCGGCCACGACCATGATGATGGTGCCTGCGGTCAACCCGGACCCTTCGAAGCGCGCCTTGGCGGTGGGATTGATCGGTCAGGTCATGTCCCTGCTCTGCTTCGTGGCCCCTCCGCTCTATCTGTCGCTCCATTGGTGGGGCAGCTTCATTCTGATTGCCGTCACGGGGTTGCTGTTCGGCTTCGCCATCCTGCCCCGTCCGAAAAGCACTATCCCGGCTTTCCCTGTAATCGTAAAGTCGAGGCTCAGTTGATAACACGTATTTGCGGCAGCCGGGAGCGATAGGCCCATCGTGCAACCAGTAATCCCGCGATGGTTGACAATCCAAGGGCAATCCCAATCCATATCCCTATGGCGCCGATTTTCAATGTAGAGGCAAGGAGTGCGCCGGATCCTAGGCCCACGCCCCAATAACTGAGGATTGCAATCAGCATAGGGGTCCTTGTGTCCTGCAATCCGCGCAATGCCCCTGCCGCGATGATCTGTGCTGCGTCGACGAACTGGTAGATGGCGGCGATGCCGAGAAACGCTATGGCAGAGTGCGCGACCCCAGCCGTTCCGGCAGTGCGCTCGTCGATGAAGAGCCCGACCAGGCTACCGGGTATCGCAAGAAGTATCGCCGCCGCGAAGCAGGCGAACCCAAATCCCAGCGCCAGTCCCAGCCAGCCGGCTCTTCCGATGGCACCCCGGTCATGACGCCCGTGCGCGAAGGCGACGCGGACCGCCGTGGCTTGGGCGATGCCGACCGGCACCATGAAGAAGGGCATGCTGATCTGCACGGCAATGGCGTGCGCCGCGAGCGTTCGCTCCCCAAACAAACCCATCAGGAAGGTCGCGCCATTATAAACGGTCGCCTCGAGCAATAACGTGATTGCGATGGGCAGGCCAATTTGGGCGACTATCCGAAGGCGCGGCCAATCCGCGACCCACAGACGCCCGAACAGGCGGTAGCTGCGAAATTGACGATCGCGTATCGTGGCGATGGCCATACCCAGGAACAGAAAGAACGTGGTCAGCGTGTTCGCCATCCCCGCCCCGAACAGCCCGAGGGGCGGCACGCCAAAATGGCCGAAAATCAACAGCCAGCTTATCCCTGCGTTAAACGGTATCGCCAACGCCATCACCGCAACCGCCCAATAAGGACGTTCCAGCGCGGAGGTGAAATTGCGCAGGACGAGGAAGCAGAGGTAAGGAAACAATGCCCATTGGATTCCGGCGAGAAGCGAAGCGGCGCGGGCGGCGAGCAGCTTGTCCTGGCCGAGTGCGAGCAGAAGCGCCTCACCGTGCCTCAGCAGGGCCCATGTCAGCAGACTGAACAATCCCGCCGCCCACCACGTCTGATGGACGGTCCGCCTGATCTGACGAACGGCATGCAGCCGGCGCGCCCGGGCATTTGCGATCAGCGGCGAGCATGCCGTGACAAGGCCAATGCCGAAAATCATCGGAAGCTGGTAGAGGTTGAGGGCCAGTGCGCCCGCGGCAACCGCCTCGGGCCCGATGCGCGCTAGCCAGAACAGGTCGGTGCCGGCAATCAAGGCCCAGCCCAGATTGGCGAGGATCAGGGGATTGGCGAGCCGTATCAAGGCACGAATCTCGCATCGCCACTCGGCAC
>DATMIP010000383.1:0-3055 GCA_035554515.1 Sphingomonas sp.
CCGGTGGTGGTGCGGGTCGCGCTCAAGCCGACCTCGTCGATCCTGACTCCCGTCGATACGATCGACCGCAATGGCGAGGCTACCGAAATTCGCACCAAAGGGCGCCACGATCCGTGCGTCGGCATCCGCGCCGCGCCGGTCGTGGAAGCGATGATGGCTTTGGCACTCGCCGATCAAAAACTGCTTCACCGGGCGCAGGTCGGCGGGCCCGCAAATTCCTGAGATCCGTCATTTGCATTAAAGCGGGGCCCTGTCAGACACCGATCATGGCCGCAGTCAAACGGTCTGAGCGGCTCGTTCCGCTGCGCGAACGGCCGCCGTGGTGGCGTCCAGTGCATCGGCCAATGCGCGCAACGTAAAAGGCTTGCGCAGCACCTGCGACCCGCCGAAACTCTCCGCTTCCCCCGCCTCGCCGACATATCCCGTCACGAACAGCAGGCCCATTCCGGGACGGTGCGTGCGGATCGCGCGGGCGAGTTCCGGGCCGGTTATACCCGGCATCACCACATCGGTGATGACCAGGGCAATATCATCGCGTCCGTCCAGCTGCTCGATCGCTTCCTCCCCCGATCCGCACAGGATTGCGGTATAGCCGAGTTCGGTCAGTGCGGATCCGGTCGCTGCGCGAACTCGCGGATCGTCTTCGACCACCAGGATTGTCCCGGCCTGGGGGCGGGCATTCGTGCGTTCGATGTCCGCCGTCGTGTCGGCGGCGCGAATTTCGCCGCGGTGACGCGGCAGAAAGATCGATACGGTCGTTCCCTCGCCAAGGGTCGATCGGATCGCGACATCGCCGCCCGACTGGCGGGCAAAGCCCGAAATCTGGCTGAGTCCGAGCCCCGTGCCCTGGCCGACCGGCTTGGTCGTGAAGAAAGGTTCGAATGCGCGCTCGATCGTGGCCGGCGTCATCCCCGCGCCATCGTCGGTTACCGACAATTCTACATAGTCACCAGCCGCGAGCAGACCGACCTCGCCTTTCTCCAGCTGCACATTGTCAGCCTTCATCGTCAGCATGCCGGCGCCGTCCATCGCGTCCCGGGCATTGACCGCCAGATTGAGGATCGCATTTTCCAGCTGGAACGAATCGACCCATATCGGCCATATGTCCGCATTGGCCAGGATCCGGACCTCGATCCGCTCGCCGATCGTTCGCCCGAGCAGATTGGACATGTCGCGCAGCATCTGGTCCGGCGCCACGGCGGTCGGGAGCAAGGGTTCGGCGCGTGCGAAAGAGAGTAGCCGGCGTGTGAGCGCAGCGGCGCGATTGGCTCCCTCAAGCGCGCTGTCGATATGGCGAGAGGCCTCCCCGGCTTGTTCCTCGACACGGCGTTTTGCCATTTCCAGACCCCCGAGCACCACCGCGAGCATGTTGTTGAAGTCATGCGCGATGCCGCCAGTAAGCTGGCCAACGGCCTCCATCTTCTGCAGCTGGCGCAGTTTGGATTCGGCCTCGGCCCGATTTTGCCCTTCGGCTACCAGGCGCAGATTGGCATCGCGCAGCTCGGCCGTGCGCTCGGCCACCGCCTGCTCGAGCGCGTCGGCGCGATCGGTTTCCATATCAGCGATCTCGCGCGCAGTCCGTCGTTCGGACAAAGCCAGCATCACCAGCCAGCCGAGCGCGGCGACCGAGAGGGCGAGCAACGCGCCGACTACCGATAACAGGCGTGCATAATCGTTCGCCCGCACGGCACGGCCGGCGGCGAAGTTCGATCTCTTGCCGAGAAGGATATTCTCCGCCGCCGCCATATCGCGCAGCGTCCCGGCGATATCCTTCAGCGTGTCGGACTTGCCCGCAATCGCGAACAGCGAAATCGCCGACCAGCCCTTCTTCAAGCTCGCAAGCTGGGCAGGTGGGCCAAGCTCCGTCCCCCGAACCCCATAAAGCGTGCGCAGTCGCCGCGCGCGGACGAGCTGGCGCGGATCGTCGCGTACCGCTGCCTCCAGATCGTCGAGCAGATAGCCGACATGACGCCATTCGTCATAATAGAGCGTGCCCGTTTCGCGGTCGCCGTTGATCACATAGCGGCCAAGCGCGGATTCGGCCTGTCCGAACGCGCCTTCGATCTGCCCGGTCAACACGGCGACGTCGTAGCTATGCTGCTTGCGGGCCTGTGCGGCATCGCGTTGCTGATTGGCTTGCTGCACCAGCGTCAAAAGGGCTGCGAGCAAAAAAGCCGCAACGAGCGCAACGAGGCCGCCAAGGAGTTTTACCCTGATTTGCGGCCCGCGCGCCGGCGAGGACGTATCGTCGCTCATGGCTGATAATGCCATAGCGGCAACCGCCGTCATCCGAAAGTCCGCCCTCTAAAGAAGGGTTTGCTGCGCAACAAAGCTCCCCGCCGCGACTATTTTGCCCTTACGCGATACATCCTACCGCGCGGCCCGCCGCCGCGAAGATACCCAATATCTGTTCGACCTGCGCGTCCGAATGATCAGAGCATAGCGAACACCGCAACAGGTACGTGCCCGCCGGTGTCGCCGGCGGTCGCGCCAGATTTACATAAACGCCGCCTTCGAGCAACGCCTGCCACAAGCCGACCGCGGTTTCCTGATCCGGGAGCATCACCGCGATGATCGCCGATTGCGCCGTCTCGGTGGCAATAGTGAAGCCGAGATCGCGCAGGCCCTGATGCAGCCGCTTCGAATTCTTCCACAGATGTTCGCGCTTGGCGCCCGCATGCATCAGCTTGCGGATCGAGGTCGCCGCCGTGGCCACTACCGATGGCGGCAGCGATGCGGTAAAGACATAGGGGCGGCAGACGAGGCGCAGCACCTCGAAATCGGGATGGTTGGAAACGCAGAAGCCGCCGACGGTGCCGACCGATTTGGAGAAGGTGCCGATGACGAAGTCGACGTCGTCGAGCACGCCCTGGGCCTCGGCCACGCCGCGGCCATGCTCGCCGATGAAGCCCATCGAATGCGCTTCGTCGACCAGGACCATGGCGCCGTTCGCCTTGGAGACGGCGACCATCTCCTTCAGTGGAGCAACGTCGCCGAGCATCGAATAGACGCCTTCGAGCACGACCAGCTTCCCGGCGCCTTCGGGCACCCGCTT
>DATMIP010000384.1:0-3717 GCA_035554515.1 Sphingomonas sp.
CCGCTAGCGCCTGCGCATGCGGCTTCGAACCGAGGAAATCGACCCGGTCGGCGACGCCTTCGGTCTCGGCCAGCGCCACCAATGCGGCGCGCTCGGGCCCGTCACCGGCGATGATCAGTCGCTGGTCGTGCCGCTCGAGGCGCGCGAAGGCGCGGATCAGCAGATCGAAGCCTTTCTTCGCCACCAGCCGGCCGACCGAGACGATATTTGCGCCCTGCTCCGCGGGCTCGGGCACGGTCACCGAGCAGCGGATCACGGGGCGTTGGCCGCCGGGCGCGACGCCCTCGTAAAAGCCTTGATGCCAGCGGCTGATCGACGAGACGAACGCCGCCTCCTTCAGCTTGAACGCCAGCCCCTCGCGATGGACGAACAGATCGTTCGCATGCCCGGTGAAGCTGAACCGCGCACCCAACCCTCGCGCGAGATATAGCGCAACGGTCGCCGGAGTGTTGGCGAGGTGGGCGTGGACATGGCCGATGCCCCTGCCCCGCAGCCGGAACGCGACAGCAAGGCCCATCCACGCCTGGAACAGGAATTTGAGGCGGCCCTTGGCGCTATCGAGATCGGCACAGAAGGCGTCGCCGACCGCACGCAAGAACTGACGGAAGTTCGTCGGGAGGGCAGGTAACAGGCACAAGACGGTCATCGCGGAGTAGACCTGCAGCGCCTCGTCGGCGAGCGCGCCCAGCGCGGGATCGGCGAACGGGCCGACAGGCTTGCGCACCGTGACCGGCGCGATCGAGCGCCCGCGCGAACGCAGCCCCATCAACTCGCGATAGACGAATGTCTCCGAAAGCGTCGGCAGCCGTGCCGCGACATAGGCAATCGCGCTAGGGGATCGGGGACGCGGACCGGCCATGCCCTATCCCTGTCCCGAGAGATTGCCGCAGCGCAACAGAAATTCGACTCGCGGAGCCACACGCACCTGCCTAAACGCGCTTCGTGACCAAATCCTCACCTTTGTCGGCGCAGGTCGGCGTCGTCGTCATCGGCCGCAACGAGGGCGATCGACTGAAGGCCTGCCTCCGCTCGATCCCCCCCGGCTCGCACGTCATCTATGTCGATTCCGGTTCGACCGACGACAGCGTCGCCTTCGCTGAAAGCCTCGGCTTTACAGCCGTCCAGCTCGATACGAGCCGGGGCTTCACCGCGGCACGCGCACGCAATGCCGGCCTCGCCGCGTTGGCCGGCCACGATCTGGCCTTCGTGCAGATGGTCGATGGCGATTGCGCGCTGGATGTCGGCTGGATCGACGCGGCGCTCGCCGCCTTCGTCGATGAGCCCGATCTGGCGGTCGTGTTCGGGCGTCGCCGCGAGCGCTTCCCCGATCGCAGCATCTATAATCGGCTTTGCGACGAGGAATGGGACGTGCCCGTCGGCGAGGCACGATCGTGCGGCGGCGATGCCTTGTTCCGGCTCGCAGCGCTGAAAATCGTCGGCGGCTATAATGGGGACATCATCGCTGGCGAGGAGCCCGATCTCTGCCTGCGGCTGCGCCAAATGGGCTGGCGGATCCGGCGCATCGACGCCGAAATGACCCTGCACGATGCCGCCATGACCCATTTGTCACAATATTGGCGCCGCTCGAAACGCAGCGGCCATGCTTTCGCCGAACTGCTCCAGCGCCATGGCGCCGCCGCCGAGCCGCGCTGGCAGGCGCAGGTCAACAGCATCGTCCTGTGGGGCGGTATCGTGCCTGCGCTGATCGTGGCGCTCGCGCTCGGCGCTTTTTTCCTGCCGATCCTCGGCTGGGCTGCGCTGACGCTGGCCGCGCTCTATCCCGTTCAGATCGGGCGGATCGGCTGGCGCAAGCATCGCGCGGGCGCTCCGCTCGGCTTCGCCTTCGCCAGCGCCTTCTTCCTGATGCTGGGCAAGCTCGCGCAGCTCACCGGCGTGATTCGCTATCGCCGCAACCGAGCGAGCGCGAGGGCGCCGACGATCATCGAATATAAGGGCGCGGGCCAAGGCTGACGCATTGTTCCGCCTCCGAAAACCGCCCGTTCGGTTGCGAAAATCACCTGTTTTCCGCGGTTATCGCCCGAAAAGCGCGGAAATATCCCTCTTCCCGAGGTGCGCCGTCTCGCTCAGAAGGGCAGCTTGAATCCCGGGGGAAGCGGCAGACCGGCGGTCATCTTGCTCATCTCGGCATTGCCGGCGGCATCGGCCTTGCTCCGCGCATCGTTGATCGCGGCCGCGACCAGATCTTCCAGCATCTGCTTTTCCGATGGCTGCAACAGGCTCTCGTCGATCTCGACACCAAGGATGCGGCCCTTGGCGGTAGCCCTGATCGTCACCAGCCCGCCGCCCGCGGCGCCCTCGACCTCGATCTTGTCGAGCCCTGCCTGAGCATCGGCCATCTGTGATTGAATGTTCTGCGCCGCCTCCTGAGCAGCCTGCAAAAGCTCGTTGATATCCTTCATGATATGCTCCGTGTTTCTTCGATCAATTCGGCGCCCGGAAAGACCGAACGCACCGCCGCCACCATCGGCGCATTGAGTATCTCGTCGCGAGCAGCCTGCGCAGCCGCCTGCTCCTGCTGGAGCAGGCTGGGCTCCGACGGCGCGTCGCTCAACTCGATCTGCCAGACCATAGCGGTCAGCCGCTTCAACGCGGCCGCCAGATCGCGGACGAATTCGCCCGCCAGCGGCTTCACCGGCCGCAGCGCCAACCGCGGCGGCGCATAGGCAACCAACCCGGCATAATCGTGCAGCTGCTGCGCGATATGCGCATTGCCATTGCTCGCGAGCAACGCGATCAGCGCCGTGAAGTCGCTCGGCAAGGCAAGCAGGGGCGCCCGCCCTTCGGCCTGTGCCGGCGCGGCGGCGGGTGCCGGTTGCGCGACGCTCTCACCCGCCTGCAACTTGCGCACGAGTTCGCCGGGGTCGGGCAGCTGGCTGGCATGGACCACACGCAGCAGCGCCATTTCAGCCGCCTCGCGCGGATGCGGGGCGCCCAGCACCTCGCCATGACCTTTCAGCAGCAATTGCCACAGGCGATGCAACGTGGCGAAACCCATCCGGCTTGCCCAATCGGCATAGGCTTCGCGCTCCTCGTGACTGAGCGCAAGATCCTCCGCGCCGCCCGCCTTGGCGCGGGTAACGCCATGGACGACTTCCAGCAGCCCGCGCAGCAAGGCTGCAGGCTCGACCCCCAGCGCGTCCTGCTGCTCCCCCTCGGCGAGGACCGCTGGCACGTCGGCCGCAAGGATGGCGGCAAACAACCGCCTTATCGCCCCGCGATCGGACAGGCCGAGCATATCGCGGATCTGGTCCGCCCGAACCCCGCCGCCGTCCATCCCGGCATGCGCGATCGCCTGGTCGAGGATCGACAGTCCGTCGCGCGCCGATCCTTCGGCCGCGCGTGCAATCAGCGCCAGCGCTTCGGGCTCGGCCTCGACCTGCTCCGCGGCTGCGACATTCGCAAAATGCGCGGCGAGCAGGCTTGCGGGAATGCGCTTGAGATCAAATCGCTGGCAGCGCGACAGCACCGTCACGGGGACCTTATTTACCTCCGTGGTGGCGAACAGGAATTTCACATGCGCCGGCGGCTCCTCCAGCGTCTTGAGCAGCCCGTTGAAGGCCGCCTTCGACAGCATGTGGACTTCGTCGATAATGTAGACCTTGTAGCGCGCCGACACCGCCGAATAGCGGACCGCCTCGATGATCTCGCGAACATCATCGATGCCGGTATGGCTGGCGGCGTCCATCTCGACCACGT
>DATMIP010000385.1:0-2807 GCA_035554515.1 Sphingomonas sp.
ATCGAAATGGGCAAGGCCATGGGTATCGACCGGGAAATGCGCCGGCACCCAGTCGATGAGGACGCCGACGCCGGCGCGATGGGCGCCGTCGACGAAGCGGGCAAAACCGGCGGGATCGCCGAAACGCGCGGTGGGCGCATAAAGGCCGGTCGTCTGATAGCCCCAGCTTGGGTCATAAGGATGTTCGCTGACCGGCATGAACTCGATATGGGTGAAGCCCAGATCGAGCACATAGGGAATGAGCCGCTCGGCCAGCGCGTCCCAGCTCAGGAACCAGCCATGTTCGTCGCGATCCCAGGAGCCGGGATGGACCTCATAGATGCTGATCGGCGCCCGGCGCGGATCGACCGAGGCCCAATAGGCCCGGTGCGCATCGTCGCCCCAGTCGGGCTTGCCGGGCGGCGCGACCAGCGAGGCGGTCTTGGGCCGCAATTCCGAAGCGAAGGCGAAGGGATCGGCCTTGAGTGGCTGCACCGTGCCGTCCGCTCCTACGATCTCGAACTTATAGGCGCGCCAGGCGCCGATATCGGGAATGAAAATCTCCCAGACGCCGATATCCCTGCGATTGCGCATGAGATGGCGCCGGCCGTCCCAATCGTTGAAGTCGCCGACCACCGACACGCGGCGCGCATTGGGCGCCCAGACCGCGAAATGGACGCCTTGCGCCCCTTCATGCGCGATGAGATGCGCGCCCATCTTGTCGAAGAGGCGCAGATGCGTCCCCTCCGCGATCAGGAAATCGTCGACCGGGCCGAGCACCGGGCCGAAGCTGTAGGGATCGGTCACCCACCAGTCGCTCCCGCCGGCGGTGGCGCGATATCGGATAGGCTGGGGCGTGCAGGCGACCGCGCCCTCGAACAGCCCGCGCGGATCGACGCGATCGAGACTGCCGAGCGACGCGCCGGCAAGATCGAACGCCTCGGCCGTCTCGGCGCCGCGCAGGATCACCCGTGCGAAGCAGCCGCCCGGCCCTTCATGCACGCCCAGCAGCGAGAATGGATCGGCGTGAATGCCCTCCATGAGGGCATTGATGGCCGACCCGGGCGGCTTCACATGACACCCCAGATGTCGCGGGCATATTCGCCGATCGTGCGATCCGAGGAGAACCAGCCGACATTGGCGATGTTGCGGATCGCGGCGGCATTCCAGCCGGCGCTGTCCGACCAGCGCGCGTCGACCTTGCGCTGGGCCGCGGAATAGCCCTCGAAGTCCGCCGCGACCATGAACCAGTCATGATCGTAAAGGCCGTTCATCAGATCCCTGTAGCGATTGGGATCGTCCGGGGAGAAAACGCCGGACGCGATGGCATTCACGGCCTGACGCAGTTCGCGGCTGTTCTCGATCAGTTCGCGCGGATTGTAGCCGTCCGCGCGCTTGGCCGCGACTTCCTCGGCGGTAAGGCCGAAAATGATGATATTCTCGTCGCCGACGCGATCCTTGATCTCGATATTGGCGCCGTCGAGCGTGCCGATGGTGAGGGCGCCGTTGAGCGCGAATTTCATGTTGCCGGTGCCCGAGGCTTCCATGCCGGCGGTCGAAATCTGCTCGGAGAGATCGGCGGCGGGAATGATCTTCTCGGCCAGGCTCACATTATAATTGGGCACGAACGCCACCTTGAGCAAACCGCCCACCGACGGATCGCTGTTGACCCGCCGCGCAATGTCATTGGCGAGTTTGATGATGAGCTTGGCATTATGGTAGCTCGACGCTGCCTTGCCGCCGAAGATCTTGACGCGCGGGGTCCAGTCGCGTTCCGGGTGGCTGCGAATTTCGTCATAGAGCGCGACGGTCTCGACCAGATTGAGGAGCTGGCGCTTATATTCGTGGATGCGCTTGATCTGCACGTCGAACAAGCCGGCAGGATCGAGCCTGATGCCCATATGGTGGCGGAGGTGGATCGCCAGCGCCTCCTTATTGGCGCGCTTGATCGCCGCGACACGCTCGCCGAACGCCTTGTCGTCGGCAAATTTGGCCAGGTCGGCGAGCTTCTCGGCATCGTCCATGAAGCCGTCGCCGATCGCCTCCCGGATCAAGGCGGTGAGGCCCGGATTGCACTCCAGCAGCCAGCGGCGCGGGGTGACGCCGTTGGTCTTGTTGTTGATCCGGTCGGGATAGAGGCGGTGGAGATCGGCGAACACCGTCTGCTTCATGAGTTCGGTGTGGAGCGCGGCCACGCCATTGACGCTGTGCGAGCCGGCAAAGGCCAGGTTGGCCATGCGTACGCGCCGCTCGCCGCTCTCGTCGATGACCGAAATGGCCGATATGGCGCTGTCCTCGAGGATCTTCCTGGTGCGCGCCTCGCGCAGCACCATGGCGTTGATCGCATAGACAATCTGCATGTGGCGGGGCAGCATCCGCTCGAACAAGGGCAGCGGCCAGCTCTCCAGCGCCTCGGGCAGCAGCGTGTGATTGGTATAGCCGAAGGTGCGCCGGGTGATGTCCCAGGCTTCGGTCAGGTCCAGATCGTGGCTGTCCATGAGGATGCGCATCAGCTCGGCGACCGAAACCGCCGGATGCGTGTCGTTGAGCTGGACGGCGACCTTGTCCGGCAGGGTCAGGATGTCGCCGAAATATTGCATGTGGCGGCGGACGATGTCCTGGATGGACGCGGACGAGAAGAAATATTCCTGGCGCAGCCGCAGCTCCTGCCCCGCAGCGGTCGAGTCCGCAGGATAGAGGACGCGCACCAGCGATTCCGCCTTCACCTGCGCCTCGAGCGCGCCGCTATGATCGCCGGCATTGAAGGCGTCCAGGCGGATCGGATCGGTCGCGAAGGCACTCCACAGGCGCAGCGTATTGACCCGCTT
>DATMIP010000386.1:0-8071 GCA_035554515.1 Sphingomonas sp.
CCACATGGGCTGGACAAGGCATGGGTCGAAATAGATCATTCGCCAGCGGCGGAGGGTACCGCCGACCGGCGCGCCGTCGTGAACCTCGCCCGGGTTGACTGTGATCACGTCGCCGGGCTCCGCCTGAACCTGACCGCGACCACTTGCCGAGAGGTGCGCTCCGGTCTCCATGACGCCCATGCCATATTCATCGTGGAAATGCCGGCGAAGCGTCCGAGCGCTTGCGGCCGTCACGATGACGAGCCCAGACACAGGTCTGGTCAAAACGAATTCACGATGCACGACGCGCTTATAGACCGTAGTCCCGCCTAGAAGGGTATCCGTGTCGTCGCCGGGCTGCGCAAGTAGATGGCGAAGCGGCGGTCAGGTTCACCCGGCTCTACGCTTTTGGCCGTCCGGGTGAGCCCGGCGCGAGCGCGTTACGCCCGCACCTGCCGGCCAGCGCGATCGGTAGCCGCACGAAATTGACCGACCGCAAGGCCGGCAAGCATCAGCGACATTATCGGCGCCCCGAGCAATGCGGCAATCACGCCCACCTGGGGCGCGACGAAACCGATTGCGCCCAATGCGCGCTCAGTGCGGCATGCCGCCGGGTCGATCATCAGCGCCAGCGCTCCGACCGAAACTGCGGTCAGATCGTAAGACAAGGCATAGGGCAGCACGAGGAACGTCGCGGTCGCTGCCAGAGGTGCCAGTCGATCGAGCCCTGCCCCGCGTCGCGCAGCCTGTACGACCAGCCCGACGCCAAGCAGCGCGAGGAGCGCCTGAGCGCCAAATGCCAGTGCCGCTGAGCCGCCGAGCTCGAACATGGCGGTCGCGGCCGAGGTCGAAAGTCGGGCAAAATTAGCGCCATGCGCATTGATAAAGCCCGCCTGCGTGCCGACAGCGCCGTTCAGGAACGCCGTCCAGGCCGCTGTCCCGTAGAGCGCCACGGATACCAGCACGATTCCGCCGGTTCCCGCAGCGGCCGCTGCGATCGCGTGCCAGTCGCGGCGCAACAATAGCAGCAGCGGGATGAGCACCGCCAATTGCGGCTTCATGGCGAACAGCCCGATCGTCAGGCCAGCGATTGCCGGATGCCGCGGCAGCAGTGCGAAAGCCAACAGCCACAGCCCGCCGAAGACGAAACCGAAATGTCCCAGCCAGGCGTTGAACAACGCCGCCGGCATCAGCAGCGCCAGCCAGGGACTGCCAGCTCCCGCGGGCCACCACCGCCAGGCTGCCACGACGAAGAATGTGCCTGTCGCGACCAACCAGGCCGCAAAGGCGAAGCCATAGGGCAATGAAGCGAACGGCACGATCAGCATGAAGGCAGTCGGCGGATAGGAAAATATGCGCGGCCCGAAGCTGCCGACCCATTGCGCCTGTTGCGCGGTAAAAGCGGTACGGTCGTATAAGGTCGCCCAATCCCGAGCGGCGACCAGGCGGCCGCCGGTCCACAGGTTCGCGAAATCGCGGTGGGCCAGGGAAGCGGCCGCGGTCGCGCCGCTCGCCACCTGGACCAACTGGAATGCCGCGACCGCAATGAGGAGCGCGCACCCCGCTATCCATATCCGCCGGTGCCATGCCGTCATCATATTTCCTTCGCCCGCGCAGCGTTAAGAAGCCGTCAACCGACCTTTTTTTAAGGACGCTGTTAACGTTCGTCCGCGCAAGGCCGTGCCCAGCCTTGCCGAGCGGTTCGAGCCATGGGTGATGGGAATGGTGCCCCGAGAGAGACTCGAACTCCCGACCTGCGGTTTAGGAAACCGTTGCTCTGTCCTGCTGAGCTATCGGGGCGCCGGACGGACGCCTAAAGCAAGCCTGTCGCGCTGGTCAACGCCGGAAGCCGATCGATCAGTTGCTCGTATCGGGCGGGATGACCGGTAATGGCAGCGGCGAAACCTGCACGCCGTCTTCCGCCAGCGCGGCCGCCTCCTCGCGCGTCGCTTCACCGTGGATCAGGCGTTCGGGCGCATCGCCATCGTAAATGGCGCGTGCTTCTGCGGCGAAGCGCCTGCCAACATTTTCGGACCCTTCGAGCAATCTGGCCTGCGCCTTGGCGAGCGCGGCAAGCATGGCCTTCATCTCGGCCGGAGCGGCAGCACCGCCACGCACCGGCATGGCGGCGCTGACACGGTTACCCTTTGGCGCGACATTGGGCGCCATCACTGCCTTGCCAATCTCCTCGGCGCCGCAGATCGGGCAGGACACGAGCCCACGCGCACGCTGATCGAGATAGTCGTCCGACGATCCGAACCACGCCTCGAACACATGTCCGGTCGCGCATGACAGATCGAACACGATCATCCGACGACCTCGACTTGCCCGATCACGCGGCGGTGATCGAGCGTGGGGATGCGCGCACGGGCATCGGCTACCTTCGCAGGATCGAGGTTGGCGAGAACGACCCCGCTGCCTTCGCCCATATCCACCACTATTTCGCCCCATGGATCGACCACCAGCGAGTGGCCGTAGGTTGACCGGCCATCGGCGTGGACGCCGCTTTGCGCGGCAGCGATCACATAGGCACCCGCCTCAATCGCGCGAGCCCGCAGCAGGACGTGCCAATGGGCGTTGCCGGTTGGGACGGTAAACGCAGCCGGTATCGACAGCATCGTGGCTCCGGCATCACTGAGAGCGCGAAACAGGTCCGGAAACCGTAGATCGTAACAGATCGCCAAGCCCAGCTTCCCCCACGGCGTGTCGACCAGCACGGCGTTGCTGCCCGGCGCGTAAGAGGCAGATTCGCGGATCGACTGACCGTCGGGCAGGTCTACATCGAAAAGGTGGATCTTATCATAACGGGCACGGATCGAACCGGTCGCGTCGATAATGTACGAACGATTGGCATAGCGGCCGGCGCCATTCGGATTACGCACCGCCAGCGAGCCCAGATGGACCCAGAGGCGGTGCTTCGCAGCCGCCTCACGGGTCGCCGCCAGTGCGACGTCTTCACCCTCCGCCACGATCGAGCCCGCCGCGCGAATCCGATCGCGATCGAGCAGCGCGCTCATTTCGGGTGTGAACAGCATGTCGGCGCCCTCGCCCGCCGCGCGTTCGACCGCCTCGACCAGCGACCGCGCGCCCAGCAACGGATCGATGCCGGTATTGGCCTGGAAAAGCGCCGCCCGCATCAGCCTGCAAGCATTGGATCGAGCTTGCCGCGGCGTTCGAGTGCGGCGAGCTCGTCGGAACCGCCGACATGCACATCTTCGATGAAGATTTGCGGCACGGTGGTACCGCCATTCGCGCGCTGGATCATCTCTGCGCGCCGCGGACCGCCCATGGTGATGTCATATTCCTCAAAGATGATCCCTTTTCCCGTGAGCAGCCGCTTCGCGCGCACGCAGTAAGGACAGAACATCTTCGTGTAGATCTCAACTTTGGGCATACGCGTTCCTCGTGCCTCGATCTGTGGCGGACGGTCGGCGCTGTCAACGCGCGTCGTCCCGATCATGCACCACGCGCGCCCAGCAGAGCAGGCTTACCTCGCTTGCGCCCGCGCGCTTGAGCACGCGGGCACAGCCCTTCGCGGTCGCCCCGGTCGTGTAGACATCGTCGATCAGCACGACACGGCGCCCCTTCACCGACTGCTTCCAGGACGCGCCGACACGGAACGCGCCCGCAACCGCGCGTTGACGCTGTAACCGGCTCAACCCGCGCAGGATCGGGGTCGGTCTTGGACGATCGAGCAGGTCGAGCGCCAATTCGCCGGCGCCATCGCGAACGAGCGCACGGGCGATAAGCGCAGCCTGGTTATATCCGCGCCACCACAGGCGCCGGCGATGCAGCGGCACCGGCGCGACGAGCGCGCCATCGAGCATCGCGCCCGCCACGCGCCGCATCGGACGCGCCATCGTCAGCGCAACCCCTGGGCGGCGGCCATATTTGAGCTTGAGCGCGAGCGCGCGCGCAATGGGGCCATAGGCCACGGCAGCGCGTGCGCGATCGAACGGCGGGGGATCGGCGAGACAAGCCCCGCATCGCGAAATGTCATCAAAAGCAAGCGCGACCGGCTCGCCACATTGCACGCAGGCCGGGCCGCCCAGAAAGTCGAGTGCCTGCCAGCAACCGAGGCAGAAAACATGATCCTCTGCCACGACCGCACCGCAGCCCGGGCAGCGCGGGGGCAAGGCGAAGGCCACGATAGCCGCGCTGGCACGGCGGGCGTGAGAAAGCAGCCGCATCGCCCGCTTGTCCGCCGCTGCGTGAGCGGGCACAAGCCCCGCGCCGTGGAGCCACCCGAAATCTTCGATCGCCGCATGCGTCGCCGGCGTCGCGACCGTGCGGCGCCGCATTATGCGGCGTACAGCTTCGTCCGCGACGCGATCGTCGAGGGGCTGTTCGATCGGCTCGATCTGGTGACGCGCCAATTTGGCCATGCGCTCGACCTTGGCACGGCCGACGGCAGCATCGCCCGCGGATTGCGAGCACGAGGAATCGAAGTCACAGCGACCGACGCTGGAACCCGATTCGCTCAAGGGAACGTCCAATGCGATGAGGATCGGCTGCCCTTCCCGCCCGCCATGTTCGATCTGATCATGTCGGCCGGCGCGCTTGACAGCGTCAACGATCTGCCCGGTGCACTCATCCAATGCCGCCGCGCGCTCAAGCCCGACGGGCTTTTTCTTGCGGGCTTCGTGGGTGCGGGCAGCCTCCCCAAATTGCGCAAGGCGTTGCTGGATGCCGATCAGGCCGCGGGGGGCGGCATTCCGCAGCGAATCCATCCGCTGATCGACGTGCGCGCAGCGGGCGACCTGTTGATGCGCGCCGGCTTTGCCCTCCCCGTCGCCGACAGCGAGCCGCTGGATGTCGGCTATGGAGATGCGGTCAGGCTTATGGCCGATCTGCGCGGTATGGCAGCGACCAACATCCTTGCCGGCGCGGCGCCGCCACCGATCACCCGCAGCCGTCTCGCGCACGTCGTGGAATCCTTTGCGGAGCAGGCCGGTTCCGACGGGCGCGTGCGCGAACGATTCGAATTGGTGTTCATGACAGGCTGGGCTCCCGGGCCCGACCAGCCTCAGCCGGCCCGGCGGAACTCTGGCCTCACGTCGCTTGCCGCCGCATTGCGTCCACCGCGATGATCATAGCAAGGCTTCGAGTAGGCCGATCAGCGGCCGGTCCGGGGCCGGCATTTCGAGCGCATGGAGGTCGCGAACGCGCACCCATTTGACAATGCCGCCTTCCAGCGATTGCGGTGTCCCGTGCCATTTGCGGCACACGAACAGCAGGAGGACCATGTGGCGATCGCTGCCCGGCTGGCGATCACTGGCAAAGGTCGCGGGAGCGAGGCAGGCCTGTTCCACATCAATGCCGAGCTCCTCCCGGAGCTCGCGGATCAGTGCCATTTCGGGCGTTTCACCCTGTTCGACCTTCCCACCGGGAAATTCCCATAGGCCGGCGAAGGGCTTTCCGGGAGGGCGCTGCTGCACCAGCAGCCGGCCATCGGCGTCGATCAGCGCAACGGCAGCCACGGCGAGGAAACTCATCAAAACACTTTCTTTACCTGCACGGCGCTAGAAACCTGCGCCCGTCCGCCATGCGATGCGGCAGCTTTGGGGTGGACCATGATCCATGGCTTGATCAAGCTGATCCGTAACGCGCGGGGTGCGACCGCGGTCGAATATGGCCTGATAGTCGCGCTGATCGTGATCGCGGCAGCTGCGGGAATATCGATGCTCGGTGCTTCGACCGGCGGCGCGTGGGGCAACATAAGTAACAAAGTCGGCAATGTGATGCCGGTATCCTAAATTTCGGTGACGTTAAATAATCTTAAACCACCCCGGTCTAAACCAACCGCTGCTGGTCCTGCTTTATAAGGCCGGCGCGGGAAGTCAGGACCAAACGAAACCGATCGACGAGGAGATCAGACATGCGTGCCATTCGTAATTTCATCAAGAACAGCAAGGGTGCTACGGCCATCGAATACGGCCTGATCGCTGCCCTGATCGCAGTTGCCGCAATTGGCGCCATGGGCGCTGTCGGCGGTAAGCTGAAGAACACGTTCTCGAACGTGTCGAATAACATGAACGTCACGTAATCCAGAATTACAGACGATCTACAGGAGCCGGCGCAAGCGATTGCGCCGGCTTTTCTGTATCTAATCGTAGGGCAGTTTTGGTACGGTTCCTCAACGATTAACTATATTTGGTTCCGATATCGCAGTTTCTTCGCGGCCACTTTTGAATCGGTCTTAGTTCAACCAGAGTGCACCCGGAGACAACATCATGAACTGTCTACGTAATTTTGCCCGCGATCAGCGGGGGGCCACGGCGATCGAATATGGCCTTATCGCGGCTCTCATCGCGGTGGCTGCTATTGGCGCCATGTCCGCGGTCGGCGGAAAGCTACAGAACACATTCTCGAACGTTTCGAACAATATGAACGCTTCTTAATGTTTGGACCGCTCCCGCCAAAGGCGGGAGCGGTCGTTACCCGATAGACAGAAATTTCTCGCGTCTTTGATCCAGCAAAGCTTGTGGCGTCTGGCTTTCCAGAGCCGACAATTCTTCAGCAATGACGGCACCCAATGTGGCGATCGCAGCTTCCGGATCACGCTGTGCGCCGCCTGCCGGCTCGGGCACGATCCGATCGATGACGCCAAGCTTCTCAAGATCCTGCGCCGTGATCTTCATCGCTTCTGCCGCATCCGCGGCCTTTTCGGGACCGCGCCACAGGATCGAGGACGCCCCCTCGGGCGAGATGACCGAATAGATAGCATGCTCGAACATCAGCACGCGATTGGCGGCGGCGAGCGCCACGGCGCCACCCGACCCGCCTTCGCCGACGATCACGGCGACGACGGGTACGGTCAACGCAAGGCATTGCTCGGTCGAGCGCGCAATCGCCTCGGCCTGGCCGCGCTCTTCGGCCTGCACGCCCGGGAAGGCACCGGCCGTATCGACCAATGTCAGGACAGGAATGCCGAAACGCTCCGCCAGCCGCATCAGCCGTATGCCCTTGCGATAGCCTTCAGGCTTGGCCATTCCAAAATTATGCCTGATGCGGGTGGCGGTATCGTCGCCTTTTTCATGCCCGATCACCATTACGCGCCGGCCATCGATCCGCCCGAGCCCCCCAACGATCGCCTGATCCTCACCAAACGCGCGATCACCAGCCAGTGGCATGAAATCATCGATAAAGCCGGCGATATAATGTTTCAGATGGGGGCGTTCGGGGTGACGCGCGACCTGCGTTTTTTGCCATGGGGTAAGCTTGGCATAGGTTTCGCGCAGCAGCCGGTCCGATTTTGCCTGGAGTTTCGAAACCTCGGCTTCAATGTCGAGCGTACCATCATTGGCGTCGGCCGTCTCACGCAGCTCGACGATACGCGCCTCAAGTTCGGCGATTGGTTTTTCGAATTCGAGAAAGGCGGTCATGCGGGCGCGGTTAGGAGCCGGCGCGGCCAGCGTCAACGCGGCTGATCATTGGGTCGGGCCATCGAGCCGCGCCCGAATCATCGCCCGCCGGCGAGCGGATGGCGCTGATTCACCAGTTCGACGAGCCTGCGGCTGTCGACATGGGTATAGATCTGGGTCGTCGCGATATCGGCGTGACCAAGCATCGTTTGCAGCGCGCGCAGATCCGCCCCGCCTTCAAGCAAGTGGGTAGCGAATGCATGACGCAGTACGTGCGGGCTGACGCGTTCAGGACTGATCCCCGCATCCGCGGCAAGCGCGCGCAACAATTGGAACAGTCGCACGCGGCTGAGATGCGCTTTGCCGGATGGAAACAGCCAAATGCTGCTGCTTGGGATCGTCGATACATGGTCGGCAACCGCCACCCTTGCCCGATCGGAAATCGGAACAAGGCGCTCCCGGCCACCCTTGCCGCGCAGAATCAGATAAGGCTGGTCGGGCCGCAGCAGATTGCGCGGTAGCGACACCAGTTCGGTCGCGCGCAGCCCGGAGCCGTAGAGGAGTTCGAGCAGGGCCGACAGGCGCAGATTCGCGGGCGACCGCACGATGCTGAGCCGGCGCGCGACCTCGGCGAAGAGGCGGTCGATATCCTTGTGATCCAGAATGCGCGGCAGGGGACGCGTCGCGCCGGGGCGCGGAAGCGCGTCGGACGGGTCGTCCGGTCGGAG
>DATMIP010000387.1:0-2350 GCA_035554515.1 Sphingomonas sp.
CCCGCGGCAGAAGCGGAAAAGATCCCGACGCTCGATCGGATGGTCGGCGAGGGTGATGTCGTCCGGCTGGGCGCGTTCGAAGCGCAAGTGATCGACGTCCCCGCGCATACCGCCGGCCACATCGCCTATCATCTGCCCGAGCCCGGCATCGCCTTTGTCGGCGATACATTGTTCGCGATGGGCTGCGGCCGCCTGTTCGAGGGCACGCCCGCACAGATGTGGCGCAACATGCAGCGCCTCGCCGCGCTCCCGCCCGAAACCCACGTTTATTGCGCGCATGAATATACCCAGTCGAACGGGCGCTACGCGCTCACTGCCGAACCGGACAATCACGCGCTCACGGCCCGGATGCGCGACGTCGATGCGGCGCGTGCGGCCGGCGAGGCGACCATACCCACCACCATCGCGCTGGAACGCGCCACCAACCCCTTCATGCGCGCCGCCGGCATCGACGAACTCGCGCGCCGCCGCGCCGAAAAGGACAATTTCCGCGGCTGAACCGGCGGCTTCGCCCATCGCCGCCTGACGATTGACCGCTGCCGGCATGCAGCGCGCGATCGTGCATCACCGAGCGCACACTTCGGCGCCGGTCGAGGATAGCCGCGTACCGCCGAACATGGGCGATGTCTGAATCAGGATACCCTCGGTCGAGCAGCGCCTCAGCTGGAACCGCACTTTGCGCGCGCGAAAATCGAGCGAGACCTTGCGGAACGTCTGCAACACGTCGGTTCCGAGGAAAAGGGCCGGCTCGTCGGCGATGCCAAACACGTGGAAGGGCGGAAGGTCCGCGAACGCGATCGGCAGGTTGCGAATGATGATTCCGCCGATCTGCAGCTCCGGAATCACCGCGAACTCCAGATTGATCGTCTTGCCCCTCACGCCGACCGCCACGATCGTCTGGAACTTCTGGCGACGGCGAACGAGTTTGTCCCGAAGGACCAGATTGCCGATCGTCATTTCCGAGCCAGTATCGATTACGGCGTCCAGCGACAGGCCGCGCGCCTTGACGTGGGTCAGGATGAGCTGGCCGCGGCTTCGTCGCGCCACGATGACGATCTCGCCTGGGATATACTGCGGAGGCCTGCTTGCATCCTCGACCTTGATCAGGCGTTTTTCGAAATCCATCATGATGCGCCGACGGACGAGCGCGTCGATGCCGATCATGCCCTGTCCGCCCAGATCGACTTCGCGCAGCGCGGGCAATTCCAGGTCGTTGATCGTGTCCGGACCCAGCGTCAGGCTGTCGACCTTCACCCGATCGACGATATTCCGATCGGTCATCCCATTCAGGATGACCGGCGTGCCGAGCGGCAGCTGCAGCTCGTGGGCGATGCGCAGCCCCACCACCGACGTGTCGGCGCCGCTGTCGACCAGGAAATGATAGGGACCGCTGCCGTTTATGTGCACTTCAACGCTGAGGCGCGTTTCCACCCTGCGCGCCTTGACATCCTGTCCGCCGATCGCGAGCGTGTCGTCGAGCGTGGCCGGGGGCAAGGCGGGCATTGTCGACGGCGCGGGGGGAGCCGGCCTGGGTTTGGCTATCCGCGGCGCCTGCGCGGCCGTGCCGACCGGGCTCGCGATTTGCATAGCGAGCAGCAGGAACAGACTGTGACGAGGAACGAGCATTTTGCTTCCTCTCCTCCGGGACCCCCTGCTGCTACACCCGAGCGGGACGGCTAGACACTTTTAATCGTTCGGAAAGCCTTTCGGACGGCAGCGACCCGCCTGGAGGCGTGGCGGGCGCAGCG
The DNA here is from genome assembly GCA_035554515.1 of Sphingomonas sp. GTDB lineage: Bacteria > Pseudomonadota > Alphaproteobacteria > Sphingomonadales > Sphingomonadaceae > Sphingomonas_I. The sequence continues at coordinate 1,749 of DATMIP010000387.1, forward strand.
CATGCCCGCTGGGCCGAATCGGACATCCGGCGTAACCGGCCAGAATTGGTCGCGCGAGCGCTGGAGCAGAATATGCAATGACCGGCCGGGTGGCGTCGTGCAGCTGCGGGCGGCTTCGCCTTACCTGCGCGGGCGAGCCGGTGCGCATCTCCATCTGCCATTGCCTTGAATGCCAGAAGCGGACGGGCAGCGTCTTCGCGACGCAGGCGCGCTTTTCGCGTGCGTCGGTGCGTATCGGCGGCGAAACGGATGCTTCTCCCATTGCCGCTTCACGCGAACGAGCAGATGCTCGGCCGGCTTTCAAACCAACGAATGGGGGATGGCGTGACGAGGATCCTGTTGGCCCTGGCTGCGCTTTCGCTTAGCGCAGTGCCGGCGCACGCGGCGGATGAAGTGTCGATCGAAACATTCGATGACCGTGAGATCGGCCTGACCAGCTTCAATATTTATAACAGCGCCTTCATGTTCAATACGAAGATCAGCGGCGGCACAGTCTCCAAGGGGACGATCGACTATCCCGCGCATTCTCCCGAGCACGTCTATGGGGGACGTTCGATCACCTTGGTAACCGAAGTAGAAGCTGATTTCTCGTGGCCCGGTAT
>DATMIP010000388.1:0-4209 GCA_035554515.1 Sphingomonas sp.
CAGGGCGGCACGCGCAACGATCCCAAGCGCACGCTAAAGCCGATTGCCCATGAGCCGACCACCAAGACGGGCTTGAGCAACACCGACGGCGCGGTCTCGATGGCCCGCAACGCGCCGGGCAGTGCGACCGGCGATTTCTTCATCATCGTTGGCGACATGAGCGGGCTCGACGCTAAGCCCGATCAGCCGGGCGACAATCAGGGCTTCGCCGTCTTTGGCCATGTGGTTGAGGGCATGGACATCGTCCACAAGATCCTCACCTCGCCGACCGATCCCAATGCCGGCGAAGGCGTGATGAAAGGACAGATGCTCCAGCCGAAAATCCCGATCCTCCACGCCCGTCGGGTGAGCTAGATGGGCGCGCCCAAGCTCGATCTCGACAGCCGTCGGGACCAGATGTTCCCGACGCTGACGGCGGCGCAGATCGAATCGGCGCGCCGTTTCGCCAGCGGCCCGGCCAAAAAGTTCGAGCCCGGCGAGGATCTGTACGAACTCGGCGCGCGCAACGCCCCGGTCTGGCTGGTGCTCGACGGCTCGATCGACGTCGTGCGCCGCGACGGCCTGGGCCACCAAGCGCCGATCGTCACCCATCATCCCGGCCAGTTTTCGGGCGAGATCAGCCAGCTCGGCGGCCGCGCATCGCTGGCCGAAGGCGTCGCCGGGAAAGACGGCTGCCTCGCGCTGCCGTTCGACGCGGCACATATCCGCGCGCTGCTGATCGGATCGGCGGAGCTGGGCGAGCTGATGATGCGCGCCTTCATCCTGCGGCGCGTCGGGCTTATCGGGGCGGACAATGTCGGATCGGTGCTGGTCGGCCGCCCCAACGAGCCCGAGCTGGTGCGGCTGACCGGCTTCCTGACGCGCAACGGCTATCCGCATTCGGTGCTCGACGCGGCGAGCGAGGAAGGCGCCGGGCTGATCGATCGGCTGGCGGTGCAGCCCGATGAATTGCCGTTGATGGTCTGCCCTAACGGGACGGTGCTCAAGCGGCCGAGCGATGCGGAGGCCGCGCTGTGCCTTGGCATCTCGCCCGATCTCGACGCCGACAAGGTCTATGACGTGATCGTCACCGGCGCCGGCCCGGCAGGGCTCGCCACCGCCGTCTATGGCGCGTCCGAAGGGCTTTCAATGCTGGTGCTCGATACGCGCGCCTTCGGCGGCCAAGCGGGCGCATCGGCGCGGATCGAGAATTATCTCGGCTTCCCGACCGGCATTTCGGGCCAGGCGCTGGCGGGCCGCGCCTTCACCCAGGCGACCAAGTTCGGCGCGGAGCTGGCCATCCCGCTCACCGCCGAGCATCTGCATTGCGACGACGAGGCGCGAGAGACGGGGTTCAAGGTCGATCTCAGCAACGGCATGACGGTGCGCGGCCGGACGGTCGTGATCGCGTCCGGAGCGCGCTATCGCCGACCCGAAGTGGACAAATTGGTGGAGCTGGAGGGTGCCGGCATTTCCTACTGGGCCTCCCCGATCGAGGCGAAATTATGCGCCGGCGAGGAGATCGCGCTGGTGGGCGGGGGCAATTCGGCGGGTCAGGCGGTGGTGTTCCTCGCGCCGCAGGTCGAAAAGCTCAACCTGATCGTGCGCCGCCCGCTCGAAGCGACGATGTCGAAATATCTGATCGACCGGATCGCCGCTTTGCCCAATGTCGAGCTCCATATCGGCAAGGAAGTGGTCGCGCTCGATGGCGACCGCGCCAGCGGGCTGAAGGGCGCGACCTTCCGCTGTCGGACCAGTGGCGCCGAGCATCAGTGCGAACTCAGGCATATGTTCCTGTTCATCGGCGCCGATCCGAATACCGACTGGCTCAACGGCTGCGTCGAGCTCGACGCCAAGGGCTTCGTCGTCACCGGCAAGGATGGCGGCGCGCCGCTGGAAACGAGCCGCAGGGGCGTGTTCGCGGCTGGCGACGTGCGCTGCGGATCGACCAAGCGCGTCGCGGCCGCCGTCGGCGAAGGCGCGGCGGTCATCGCCCAGATCCACGCTTATCTGGGCGCGGAGACGACGACGGCGTAATAGTTTGCAAATATATCTATTCATGATATTTGTATATCATCAGGAGATATACAATGCCATTGTTCATTCGCGACGCACGGGTTGATGCTCTCGCGGAGGAGGTCCGGAGAATCACGCACGCCAAGTCCAAAACCGAAGCCGTCCGTCAGGCTCTACAGGCGCGGCTGACCGAAGCGCGCAAGGCCCTGCCGGCAAAAGACCGTCTGGCACGTGCCAAGGCGCTGGCGGACGCTATGGGCCCCAGCGATCCCCGTTTCGACATGAAGGCCTACACCGACGAAATGTGGGGCGATGCCTGATGTTCATCGACGCGTCCGCGATCGTCGCTATCCTCGGGCGTGAACCCGGACATGAGGAGCTTGAAAAAAGGCTGACGGATGTTGCCAGCCCCTTGCTGGTGTCGCCGCTCGCAAAATTCGAAGCCGTCTTCGGTCTCGCCAGGCAAAAGGCGGTAACGGCAAAGCCGTCGCCCGAACTGGTGCGCCTGGCGCAGCAAGCGGTGGACCTGTTCGTCGAGGATCTGGCGGCCAGAGAGATCACAATATCCGCCGAGATCGGTCGCGCGGCGGTCGAAGCGGCAGCGACCTACGGCAAGGCCGTAGGACACAAGGCCGATCTCAATTTCGGCGATTGCTTCGCTTATGCCTGCGCCAGGACCGCCGCGGTACCGCTTCTCTACAAAGGGAATGACTTCATCCACACGGACATCGATCAGGGGTGACCGGGCGGCAGGAGCGCCGACGCCAGAGATGTCGAGCGCAGCCAGCCAAAGGCCAACTACCTGGACTGCACCCCTTGGGTGAGACACGATAATTAGGGACAGCTGTTAGCTGTCATGGCCAAGGGCTGCCGCGCAGCAGCCTTGGCAACGCGACACCAACGAGCTGCTGCGCCAGTACTTTCCCAAAGGCACCGATCTCAGCACACATAGCGCCGATACCCTTGCGGCCGTTGCCGCAACGCTGAATGGCAGACCGCGCAAGACGCTGGGCTGGAGAACGCCGGCCGAGGCACTTGACCGATGGCTCGCGCAGATCGACAAACAACGCGTTGCGACGACCGATTGAATCCGCCTTGGATGCCGCGGTCGGAGCGATGGACCAACGCGTCCGGCACTACCGGGCGCCGTTCCAACACCATGGGCGTTGCAGGCGCGGCTGAGCGAAGTGCGCGGGCCCTGCCGGCGAAAGACCGTCTGGCGCGTGCCAAGGCGCTGGCGGTCGCCATGGACCCGACGATCCCCGCTTCGACATGAAGACCTACAGCGACGAAATGTGGGCAGCGACGAAATGTGGGACAACGCCTGATGCTCGTCGATGCGTCCGCGAGCGTCGCCATCCTCGGGCGGGAACCGGGCTGGCCGCGACTTTCCGTCTGTCAACCGCCCGACGCGTGGCGGGCGAATACTGCATATTGAGCATCGAACGCACGCTTGAAAGCCGGCCGCTCTTCCGCCCGCGCGGCATAGGCCGCGAGGTTCGGAAATTCGTTCAACATGCCCGATCCCTGAACCCGCCGCAGAACCTCCACCATCATCAGGTCGCCCACGCTGAATCCGCCATCGAGCCAGTCGGCATCGCCAAGATGAGAGGAAAGTTGCTTCAGCCGGTTGCGAACCCGATCCTCGACAAGGGGCAGGCGCTCCTTGCTCCAGGACTTGTCGCCCTCCAGAAGCCTGGCGTTCGTGAGTTCGAGAATCGGCGGTTCGATCGTGTTGAGCGCGGCGAACATCCATGTGATCGCGCGCGCCCGCGCGTTCGCACCATGCGGCAGCAGGCCCGGATGGCGCTCGGCGATATGGAACACGATCGATCCGGTCTCGAACAGGGCCAGTTCGCCTTCCTCATAGGTCGGAATTTGGCCAAAGGGATGAAGCGCCAGATGCGCGGGCTCCTTCATCGCCCCGAACGAAACAAGACGAACCTCGTACGGCAGGCCCGCTTCCTCAAGCGCCCAGCGCACGCGCATGTCGCGTGCCAGCCCCCTGCCGCGATCGGGCGAGTTTTCGAAGGCAGTAATGGTGATGGTCAATGTACGGCTCCCAATCGCCGCACGATGCCCCGCAAGGCGGGCGACTGGCAACAGGAAGCTGGGCGGCGGCGAGCGCGGGGGCCGCCGATGACGGCGCGGCCGCTGCGCGCGGCTTTTCCGTGCCGCGCGCGCACCCCTGGCTTGCTCATCACGCGCGACACC
>DATMIP010000389.1:0-5143 GCA_035554515.1 Sphingomonas sp.
ATCAACGGACATAAGGAAGTCATGATCATTCTCCTGATCTGAGCGAGCAGGAATAATGTGGGTGGCTCGAAGAGGGCCCAAGGGAAAAGCGGGTACGCTACGGCTTCCTGCCCGACGCGGACAGTGCGCCCGGCGAGGCGAGTCGGTCAATTGCGATTGGTGCAGGTGAGAAGGTGAAGGGCGGCCATTCGGTCGATTGGCGCTGGCGCATCGGCGACTATCGCGTGATCGCGCGGATCGAGGATGACCGCGTCACGATCCTGATCGTGCATCTCGGGCACCGGCGCGAAGTCTATCGCTGAGGGGAGCGACGAAAGGGGGGCAATCCGCTCGGGCGGTCGAGCCTGGCGGATATGACGCGTGAAGTCGCGGGCGGCGGGCATCGAGCCCGCCTTCGCGATCCCCTCTCCCCGTCCCTCTCCCACAAGGGGAGAGGGAGTTCTGGAGGCGCTGCAACGCCTCTCACCACCCCGCCGTGGCCCGCTTTTTGTGGTTTCCGCGCCTTAACGAATGCGGGGCACATCGGCCCTTGCGATGGGGAGTTCCAAAGGATGCGTATCAAGACACTTTTCGGGGCGTGCCTGATGACGGCCGCGGTGGCCATCGGCGGGGCGGGCGGCGCGATCGCTGCGACCAGCAACGTCACGTTCGAATATACCGGGGGCAATCCGGATGCCTTCGCGACCCTGCTGATCGACGGCGGCACCTTGCTGACCGCGACGAGCCGGGGCTGGATCGACGCGACGGGCGGGAATAATGGCGGCGGCACCGAAGGCAATTACATTGCCGGCTTCTGCGGATCGTCGGACGCGTGCAACGGCGCCAACCGCGAATATCATAATTATTTCACCTTCGATCTGAGCGCGATCACGAGCGCGACTTCGGCGGTGCTGAGCCTGTACCAGCCCGACGACGCCTTCGGGATCGTCGGGTTCGACGGATATGTCAGCCCGAACCCGTCGATCACCTATGCCTTGTTCGATTATACGCTGAGCCTGCCGATCGAAGCGGCGAGCGGGACCGGCGCCTATGACGACCTGGCGAACGGACTGAGCTTTGGTTCGGTGGTGGTGACCGCCGCGAGCAACGGCAGCGCGGTGAGCTTCGACCTGAACAGCGACGGACTGGCGGCACTGAATGCATCGGCCGGCGGGCTGTTCGCATTCGGCGGCGCGGTATTGGATGCCGGTCCGCCCTCCGTTCCGGAGCCCGCATCATGGGCGATGATGGTCGGCGGGTTCGGGCTGATCGGCGGCGCGATGCGCACCCGGCAGAAGGCTGCGGTCAGCTTCGGCTGAACGCGGTTCGGGTAGTGCCGGAGCACCGTCGGTCCTTGGGGGGCCGGCGGTGCTCTTGCGGCCCAGGGTTCCGGGGGGGCATCGAGAGGTCTTGTCAGGCGGGGGGAATGGCTTGACACTGGAAACATGGAGGGACCGCGGCAACAGGGCTCCGAAGAGCTTGTGACCGAGCTGCTCGCGCAATGTTATGAAGATGTGCGCCGGGTCGCGCGGCGCATGATCGCGAGCGACGGACAGCGCCGCGTGCTGCAGGCGACCGAGCTCGCGCACGAAGCGGTACTGCGGCTGATCGGTACCAACCGCATGGAGATACGCGACAGCGCGCACATGCTGGCGCTCGCCGCGCGCACGATGCGGCGCGTGCTGATCGACGAGGCGCGCAAGGGATTGGCGGCCAAGCGCCAGACGCCGGCGATGATCACCTGCTGGCCCGATGCGGGGCGCGGCGATCTGATCAGCATCCAGGATCTGGATCGCGCGCTGGCGGCGCTGGAGCTGGTATCGCCCGAACATGCCGAGATCGTCGAGCTGCGCTTCATGCTGGGGCTGACGGTGGAGGAAGCATCGCAGGCGAGCGGGATCCCCGAACGCACGGTCAAACGGCGCTGGCAGGCGGCGCGCGCGTGGCTGCTCGATCATCTGAAGGGCGACGATCCTGGGCGCTGACGAAATCGATCGCCGCGCGCTCGCCTTGTTCGAGGCGCTGGCCGAGCGGCCGGGCGACGTGCTGACGCGGCGGCGGCTGCTCCACGACGTGCCCGATGCGGTGCGCGGGCGGCTGGAGGCGCTGGAGGCGAGCGTGGAACATGCCGCCAATGCGCTCCCCACCCTGATCCCGGGCAGCCGGGTGAGCGACAGCGATCTGCCGCCGCCCAGCCGGGTCGGCGCGTTCCGGCTGACGCGGCGGCTGGGGCGCGGCGGGATGGGCGACGTGTGGCTCGGCGAGCGCGCCGACGGATTGTTCGACCAGCAAGTGGCGGTGAAGCTGATCCAGCGGCATGCGCTGGCGCGCGCGGCCAATGCATTCGATGCCGAGCGGCGCTTCCTCGCGCGGCTGGAACATCCGGAAATTGCGCGGCTGATCGACGGCGGGGTGACCGAAGACGGGCTGCCATGGCTGGCGATGGAATATGTCGAAGGCCGCGCGATCGACGAAGCGTGCGCGGACCGGCCGATCGGCGAGCGGGTGCGCCTGTTCATCGCCGCGGCCAATGCGGTCCAGTTCGTCCACAGCAAGCTGGTCGCGCATGGCGACATCAAGCCCGCGAACATCCTCGTCGGCGATGACGGGCGGCTGAAGCTGCTCGATTTCGGGATAGCGGGGCTGATCGGTGATGGCGATCGCGACAGCCTGGCCCCCTTCACCCCCGGTTTCGCGAGCCCCGAGCGGCAGGCGGGCGCGCCGCCATCAGTGGCGGACGACGTCTATGCGCTCGGACGGACCTTGATGCTGCTGGCGGGCGAGGATGCCGACGCGGAATTGCGCGCGATCATGCGCAAGGCGACCGCGGCGGAAGCCGCGCGTTACGGCAGCGCCGACGCGCTGGTGGCAGATCTGTTGCGGTGGCGCGACCAGCTGCCGGTGCGTGCGCTGCCCGACCGCGCGGTATATCGCGGACGCAAATTCGTGGTGCGACACCGCCGCGGCGTGCTGGCGACGATGCTCGCGCTGGCGATGCTAAGCGCGACCGCGGTGCTGGCGGGCGCCAATTATGCGCGCGCCGAGCGCGAACGCGCGGTCGCCGCGTCGCGCTTCGCCGAGGCGCACCGGGCGGCGCATTACCTGATGTTCGACGTGATCGATCAGCTGGAACACCGGCCCGGCACGCTGCGCCAGCGCGCGCGGATCGGGCGGATCGCGCAGGCCTATCTCGATCGGCTGTCGCACAGCCCCGGCGCGCCAGCCGAGGTCCGGCTCGACATGGCGAACGGCTATCTTCGCTCGGCGTTGATGGGCGGGATGGGGAATGCGCCCAATATGGGCGATGTCGTGCGCGCCAAGCGCGATCTGGCGCGGGCGCGCGCGACGCTCGAACAATTGCGATCCGATCCGGCGATGCGGCCGCGGCTGGTGGCGCCGGTGGCGCGCGCCGCGTCCTTTGCATGCCAGACGCAATTATATGGCGATCATAACGCGGCGCGCGCACTCGCCGAGGCGCGGCGCGGATTGGCCGAGGTGGCGCTGGTCGCCGATCCGGGGGAGCTCGCCGCGGCGCAATGGCCGGTGCGGATATGCGAGGGCGACGCGCTGGTATGGCTCGATCGGACGGACGAGGCGGTGCCGCTGCTCGAGCGCGCTCTTGCGGCGGCGCGAGCGCGGACCCCGCCGCCCGAACAAGCGATGGTCGCGCGCAACCTGCGTTTCCTGGGCGAGGCCTATTTCTACGCGAAACGCTTTTCCGAGGCGGAGCGCGTGCTGATCGAGGCGCTGGAGATATTGGCGCGCGAACATGCGCGCGAACCCTATTTCCAGGCGACGGTGGCCGAGTTTTCGAACGTGTCGGACGACCTTGCATCGACCTATGGCGAGACCGGACGATATGCCGATCAGCTGGCGGTGGCGCGGCGGGCTTATGATCTGGTGCGTGCGCAGGCGGCGCTGGACCCCGACGACGTGCATAGCGAACGGCGCTCGCTCGCTTTGGCGCGGCTGGTATCGGGCGCACTGGCGCATCTGGGCCGCGCGGACGAAGCGATCGTGATGATGGACGATGTCGATGCCCGCTGGCGCGCGCTGATCCGCCGCTTCCCGGGTGATTCGGCGGTCTCGCGGCTGCGGACGCTATCGCTGCGCGTGCAAGGCGATCTGCGGCGCGAGGCGGGGCGCCGCGCAGATGCCTGTTCGACCTATGATCTCGCCCAGCGCGAATGGGCCAGTTTCGGACGACGCTGGGGCGTATCGCCGTCGGACGCGAAAGAGGATGTCGCGGCGGTGGCGCAGGATGTTGCGGCGTGTCGTGGGCGAGGCAAGTTCGTCGAGAGCTGACGGGTTGCGCCGGCGCCTAAATTATCGTCGCTCGTCGGGGTTGGTATCCTTGCGTCCAAGATCGACCTGGAGTCGCCGGGACGCTGCGATCCAGCCGCTAGGCTGCCACATCCTCGGCTAGACGCCTCGAAAATCCCTCGGCTAGCTTGATGTGCGAAAGTCGCATTTCGAAGGATCCGTCGCGCGAAATCGCTCGTTCTTCGACTTCGCGCCTGCGCCAAGATTCACGCTGGGTTTCAGTCGATCGCATAACACTCTCCAGTAAGGCGGGAGCTTTCCAGCGACTCTCAGTCATCGCGTGCCGCAGCAATGCGATAATGGCTAAGCTATTACATTTCCTTAAAGGATAAGCGAATCAATTAGATCCCAGGCCCAGCCACACCTCATTGTACGTTGCGCTTCGGACAAATCGCGGACGAGGCCATTGGCAACCTAACACGCGCCAGAGCATTGGTGCGTCATGCCCCGGTATTTTTTAATCTCCGCAACGACGTGACCGTAGACGATCCTGACGGCAAGGACCTACCCGACGTCGAAGCGGTGCGGGCGGTAGCAACCGCCCAAGCTCTCGATATGGCCAAGGTCAGCTTGGATGAGACGGGCAGGATCGACCTCAAGCATCGCATTGAAGTGGTAGATGAGGCTGGAGCTCCGGTTCTGACCGTGGAATTTCGTGACGCGGTGCGAGTTGAGAGTGACGGAGCCCCCGTTCACGCCTGATCGCAGCGAACAGGAATCGCGCTTCGGTCAGGCCGCTCGTCGTTTTTGTCGAGGGTGCGCGGCAACGGGTTGAGGTACTTGCGATCCGCTCAAAGACGGCCCCGGGAAGGGCTTTTCACAGGGATGCCTATGCCAGAAT
>DATMIP010000390.1:0-2150 GCA_035554515.1 Sphingomonas sp.
GGCACGACCTATCTGGGCGTCCATTACGGCAATGGTCAGGGCGGACCGGGGGAGGGCACCGCCTTTTACGTGCTGAACGCGGCCGAGGGCATCAACAAGATTCATCTGGCCTATGACGCCAGTTCAAACCTGGTGGTCTTCACGACCGGTACGCTGGTGAGCGAAGCTCCCGAGCCGTCGAGCTGGGCGATGATGATCGGCGGCTTTGGCATGATCGGTGCCACGCTGCGCCGCCGCAAGGTCAGCATGACCTTCGCCTGATCGCGGGGGGTGCCAGACCGCGCCTTGGGGGAGGCGCCAGATTACGCCCGTTCGTGGATACACGGACGGGCGTAATTGATTCGCGCATGTGCGGCCCGCCGCGGGGCCGACTTTTCAATTTCTCATGACGCCGCCATTGGCTTATCCCGCCGATATGTAATCGCGGGAGTGGATATGGCAGCGCTGGCTTTCTCGTCGGGCCGCAGGTTCAGCGGGCTGCGCGCCGGATGACGGTGCTGACCAGCCTGGTCGAGACATCGTCGGACGGCTTTCGCATCAATGAAGCCCATAATCGCGCGCTTGCGGGCCTGCTGCGGGCCAATGTGGCGAAGGCCGCGCTTGGCGGATCGGACGATGCACGCGAACGGCACGTCAACCGGGGCAAGCTGCTTCCGCGGGACCGCGTCGGCCGGCTGCTCGATCCAGGCTCACCCTTTCTGGAGATCGGCCAGCTCGCCGCCTTCGGCCTTTATGGCGACGAGGTCGCGGGTGCGGGCCTGATCGCCGGGATCGGGCGGGTCGCGGGCCGGGAGGTCATGATCGTCGCCAATGACAGCACGGTCAAAGGCGGCACTTATTATCCGCTGACGGTCAAGAAGCACCTGCGTGCGCAGGAGATCGCCCAGGAGAACCGGCTGCCGTGCATCTATCTGGTCGATAGCGGCGGCGCGAATTTACCGCACCAGGCCGAGGTCTTCCCCGACCGCGACCATTTCGGGCGGATCTTCTTCAACCAGGCGAACATGTCGGCGCTTGGCATCGCCCAGATCGCGGCGGTGATGGGCAGCTGCACGGCGGGGGGCGCCTATGTGCCCGCAATGTCGGACGAAAGCGTGATCGTGCGCGGGCAGGGCACGATCTTCCTCGCTGGACCACCCTTGGTGAAGGCGGCGACGGGAGAGGTGATAACGGCCGAGGAGCTGGGCGGCGCCGAAACGCACGGGCGCAAATCGGGCGTGGTCGATCATATCGCCGAAAATGACGAGCATGCGCTGGCCATCCTGCGCGAAATCGTGGCCACGCTCCGCCGGCCCGTCGCCGCCGACGTCGATCGATCCGAACCACAACCGCCGCGATATGACGCAAGCGAACTTTATGGGATCGTGCCGAGCGACGTCCGCGCGCCTTACGATGTGCGTGAGGTGATCGCGCGGATCGTCGACGGATCGAAGCTGCACGAATTCAAATCGGCTTATGGCACGACCCTGGTCTGCGGTTTCGCGCACATCTGGGGCATCCCGGTTGCGATCCTCGCCAATAATGGCGTGCTGTTCAGCGAGAGCGCGCAGAAGGGCGCCCATTTCATCGAACTGGCCTGCCAGCGCGGCATGCCGTTGCTCTTCCTGCAGAATATCTCGGGCTTCATGGTTGGCGGCAAATATGAGGCCGAAGGGATCGCGAAGCATGGCGCCAAGCTCGTCACCGCCGTCGCCACGGCATCGGTGCCCAAGATCACGGTGCTGATCGGCGGCAGCTTCGGCGCGGGCAATTACGGCATGTGCGGGCGCGCCTATCAACCGCGCTTCCTGTTCACCTGGCCCAATGCGCGGATCAGCGTGATGGGCGGCGAGCAGGCGGCTTCTGTCCTGGCGACGGTCCACCGCGATGCCGAGACCTGGACACCCGAACAGGCCGAGGCGTTCAAGGCGCCGATCCGCCAGAAATATGAGGATGAAGGCAACCCCTATTATGCGACGGCGCGACTGTGGGATGATGGGGTGATCGATCCCGTCCAGACCCGCGATGTGCTCGGGCTCGCCTTTGCCGCGACACTCAACGCGCCGATCCCGGCTCGCGCGCAATTCGGTGTCTTTCGGATGTGATGGTGTGATCGGCTCCCTGCTCATTGCAAATCGGGGCGAGATAGCCCGGCGCATCCTACGCACCGC